>JBJTHX010000449.1:0-4118 GCA_046094745.1 Planctomycetia bacterium | reverse complement strand
CTTCCGCGGGCTTGAGCACCCACTGGGCATACGGCCGGTCGCCTGGAGGCGTTTCCGCGATCGCACTGCCGACGAGCAGGCGATCGCACGCGGCCAGGTCGATCCCGGCCTCCCCGAGCACGGCATGCCGGCCCAAGAGTTGGTCGCCGACGACCTTTTGCGCTCTCACCGTGAGCCGCCGTTTGTCCCGCATCACGCCCTGCACCGGCAGGCCATCCGCCGCCTCGGGCACGAGGTCGGCCGGCGGCTGGTCGCCTGCCTGCGTGAGCCAGATCAGCCGGGTGACCTGATCCCGCGCGAACTCCTTCACGCCGCCGAGCACCTCGAACCGCACGCGGGTGTCGTCGAGCGTGAGCAACTTGCCCCGCACGTAGTCGCCCGCCTGGAGCCGCAGCATGTGCGTGGGCGGGTCGGCCTTTTGCATTCGCGGCAGGGTCAGCAGTCGGGCGAGCTTCTCGAGTGGCACCAGCAGCGGCTCGGAGGGAACGAGTTCCACGGCCCGCAACGCCGCAGCCGGCACCGGCACGTCGGCTGCGACAGCCGTCCCGACCCGCAAGCCCTCCGCATTCCCAGCGAGCACGGTGCAGGAGATGGAGTCGCCGTTGCGCAGATACGCGACCGCCGGACCGGCGGCGGCCGGCTTGTCGACGGCCTTCCCCGCTCCGTCGTAGACGATCCGCAGCGACTCGACCGCGGGCCGCACCCGCACGGCGGCCACGGCCCCGCGCGGCATCCAGGCCAGCCCGTCACCGGCCGCGGCATTCGCCAGGCAGCCGGCCGACCGGCCGTGCACCGCCTCCAGCATGCCGTCCCGACCCGGCCCGGCGGGCGGGTCGCGCGGGACGGCGGCCTCGAGCATCGCCAGCCGCTCGAACGGGCAGGCGAGATCGTCGGCCAGCGCCGGCGACGCGATCACGACGGCCGCGCCGGCGATCGCCCGCAGCCGGCCGCTGATTCGCGACCCACCTTGAAACACGGCCCGCACCGCTTCCGGAGGCGCGGCCAGCGCCGCCGCCCCCGCCTCCCGCACCGCGAGCACCGTGGCCTCGGCCGCGGGCAACCGCCGCTCCGCCTGGCCTTCGCGAAGCGTGAACGCGGCCGCGGCGTAGGATTCCGCGTACGGCGCGGCGTCGACGGCGGTTCGCGGCTCCTGGTCCCGCCACTCGGTCACCCGCAGGTCGTCGATCCGCAGGTCACCCGACCGAAGCCGCACGAAGACGCCGCCCGCGGGCCCGGCCTTGGGCGGCAGGGTCGCATCGAACACCTTCGCCGCGGCGTTCGCCCCGCCCGGCAGGACCACCGCCATCCGGCCACGGTCGCGGTCCACGAACACGAGCAGCCGCAGGCCGCGCGCGTCCTGCGGCAGCTCGGCGATCGCCTCTGCGACCGCCTTGTCACGCTCGCGGACCGCGAGCAGCGTGGCGCCCACGCTCTCGATGCGGAACGTGTCGATGGCCGTCGGCTTGCCGCCGGACCGGCCGGCTCGCTCCTCGGCCGCGACGAACAACTCGAACTCGGGCTGGCTCTCCCACGAGAGCGTGATGTCGTAGCAGGCGCGGCGCGGCGCGGCGATCGGCCGGTAGGCGGACGCACCCCGTGCGCGGGTCGCGACCCGACCACCGTCGCCGCTCCACCCGGGCGCGGTTCGCCAGGCCTCGATGCCTCCCGGGACGACGACGATCGTGCCCGCATCGAGCCGCGTCAGCCGGGCGACAGCCGCTCGCCGGATCCGCACCTCCTGCACTCCCACGTCGGCCGGACGGAACGTCAGGTGCTCGGCGTCGAGCCCGGCGATCTCCCCCAGCAGGAAATCACCGCCGTCGAAATCGCACCGCCAGCCCGCGGCGGCCGGCACCGACCCGGCGCGTGGAAACCGCACCCGGCCGATCGCGTCGATCCGGAACTCGACCGGCTCCTCGAACAAGGGCGACTGCCACGGGAGCGTCGTGAACGGCTCCGCCGCGGCCGGCCGCTCGGCGAGCCGGCCGGCGAGGAAGCCGCCGCCGGGCAGGTCGAGCACGGCGGCCGGCGGCGCGGCGGCGGCCATGGACGCCGTCCACACCACCGCGAGTGTCAACGATCGCGAAGCCCGGTTCATCTGGCAGCCTCCTCGGCATCGAGGCGACCGCACGCCGGGACGGCGCCGCGGCCCTGCGGGGAGGATACCACGCCGCCGCGGCCCCGCTGCTACCGCCGAACGCGGCCCGGCTTCTTTCGCCGCGCGGCGGCGGCCTTCCCGGCGGTCCGCCGCGATCCCTTCGGGGCGGCCTTCTTCTTCGCGGGAACCTTCTTCTTGACGGCGGCCTTGGGTTGCGACCGCTTCGCGGCCGGCTGCGCGGCCTTCCGCTTCCGGCTTCCGGCCGCCGCGCGGGCCCGCGGCCGCCGGCCGGCGAGCCGGCCCGCCTCCACCTCGTCGAGAAACTCCTCCGCAGCCTCGAAGAGCTCCGACGTCGAGAGTGGCTCGACTTCGTCGATGATGAAGAGCGCCAGTTCGCCGCGCAATTGGGCGGCCATCAGCGTCTGGTACTCGGCCAGCGTCAGGTCGTCGTGGTCGTCGTCCTCGCTGGTGAGGAACTCGAAGCCGACGCGGGCCTGTGGATCCCAGCCGTCGGCGTGGAACTCGACGCCGTACTCGCGAAACGTGAAGTTCCGGGCGATGCGATAGCCCCGTGACCGGAAGATGCGGGCCAGCAGGTCGCAGGCCTTCGTCTCGGAGATGGTCTCGCTCATGATCGACGCTCGCTGGTGGGGGACGGGGACGGCGGAATGATAGCCGATGTCGGACCGGGCCGCTCACGGCACCAGGGCCAGGCACGAGGGCGAGGCGACGGGCACCGGCTCGCCGACGGGCTCGAGCCGGCCGGTCTCGCGGCCGATGCGGAACATGGCGATGCCATTGCCCGGCATGTTGGCGCACAGGAGCAGGCCGCCGTCCGGCGTGATCGCCAGGTTCTGCGGCCCCGCGCCCCGGCTGGGCACGATCTCCACGAGCGTCAGGAGGCCGTCGGCCCCGACCCGGTAGACCGCGATGCTGTCGTGGCCGCGGTTGGTGCCGTAGAGGAACCGGCCGTCGGGCGTGAGCTTGACGTCGGCCGTCTTGGTCTCGCCGCGAAAGTCCGCCGGCAGCGTCGAGATCACCTGCCGCACGACCAGCCGCCCCGTCGTCGCGTCGAAATCGTGCACGCCGACCGTGTTGTCGAGCTCGTTGATCGCGTAGAGCCGCCTGCCGTCGGGATGGAAGGCGAGGTGCCGCGGCCCGGCCCCGGGCCGGGTCTTCACCGTCGGCGGGTCGATGGCGACGAGGCCGCCCCGCGCCGCGTCGAGCCGGTAGCCGAAGATGGCGTCGCAGCCGAGGTCGGCCGCGTAGACGAACTGCGGCCCGCCGGCCGAGCGGGGCGCGGCGACGATCGAGTGCGGGTGCGGCCCGTCCTGCCGCGCCGTGTCCGGCCCCACGGCGCCCGCGTGGCGGACGAGCACGGCCTCGCCGGCGAGGTCACCGTCGGCGGCGAGCGGCAGCGTGGCGACCGTGCCGCCGGTGTAGTGGGCCAGCAGGAGCGTGCGGCCGGTGGGGTCGGCCTCGACGAAGCACGTGGCCGCACCGCGGGCCGGTCGGCGGCCGCGGGCCTCGAGCGAGCCGTCGCGATCGACGAGCCGCCAGGCGAGCACCTCCTCCGTCTCGGCCTTGCCGAACTCCCTGGCCGTGAGCGAGTAGACCGTGCGGCGGTCGGGGGCGAGGGCGAGGAAGAAGGCGTGCGGGCAGCCGGCGGTCACGGCCCTTGGCACGAGCGTGCCGGCCGCCGGATCGAGGTGGAAGGCCCGGATGCCGCCGGCCGGGTCGGCGGCGAACATGGTGACGCGGACGAGCAGCGGCGATGCGGCGGGCATGGGCACCTCGGCGAGGCTGGGAAGCGACACCCGGCGGGCGGGGCGGCGGCCCGCAGAACCTCGCGATCACGCCGGACGGCGGCCGAGTTGCTCGAGCGCGCCATCCCGGCCTGCAAGCCGCCAGGCGATCACCTCCTCGGTGTCGGCGGCGGTCACGGCGGGCTGCCCGAACGCCTTCTTCCTCGCGCTCTCGGCCGACCGCCGCACGGTCTATTCGCTCACCGCCGGCAGGT
>JBJTHX010000448.1:0-4267 GCA_046094745.1 Planctomycetia bacterium | reverse complement strand
GACGCCGGCACCGCCGCCGCCGTGCTGGATCTGGATGAACCGCACGCCCCGCTCCACGAACCGGCGGGCCGCCAGGAGCTGCATGCCGAACTCCCGGCACGGGGGCCGATCGAGGCCGTAGAGCCCCTTCGTCTCCTCCGTCTCGCCGGCGAAGTCGACCACGCCGGGCACGCTCGACTGCATCCGGTAGGCCAGCTGGTAGGACGCGATGCGGGCCGCGGTGGCCGGATCGTCCGGATACTCCGCGGCCGAGAACCGGCCCAGCGACTCGACCAGCCGGAAGGCGATCCGTTGCTCGTCGCGGGACACCCGCCGGTCGGGGCGGCCGAAGTCGAGCGGGTTGGCCGGGTCGATCCGCAGCGGCACCGCGTCGTGCGCCGGGCCGAGGTAATCGCCGTCCTTGCGGTTCCAATACTCGCGGGTGCCGATCGAGATGAACTGGGGCAGGTCGTCGTTGAGCGATCCGAGGCCGTAATGCACCCAGCCGCCGAGCGTGGGGAAGTCGCCGTCGAGCTTGTTCCTCCCGGTGTGGAACTGCGTCTGGGCGGCGTGGTCGTTGTCGGTCGTCCACATCGACCGCACGATCGCGATGCGGTCGGCATGCCCGGCGACGTGCGGAAACCAGTCGCTGATCTCCAGGCCGCTCTGCCCGTGCTTCCGGAACCCGACCTGCAGCGGGTAGAGCACGTTCCGCTGCGTGGTCGCCTGGGCGGCCGCGTTCCGCTCCAGCTTCAGGCGGTCGGGGTTCTGCACGTCGGCGTAGGGCGTCTCGGCGATCGACTTGCCCCCGTACTTCGTGATCATCGGCTTGGGGTCGAACGTCTCCATGTGGCTCACGCCGCCGTTCATGAACAGCCAGATCACGCTCTTGGCCCGGGGCGGAAAGTGGGGCCTGCCGTCGGGCGGCGACCAGGCGGCCGTGCTCGCCCGGCCCTCGCGCTGGAGCATCGCCCCCAGGGCGAGCCCCGTGAACCCGAGGCCCAGGTCGGCGAAGAAGGCCCGCCGCGGCCGCAGGTCGGCACAGTCGCACGATCGTCCGGCAGGGGTCATGGCATCCTCCTCAACGGAGCGTGACGAAATCGGTGTGGTTGAGCAGCGACCAGACGAGGTTCACGCGGGCCCGGTCGACCGGGCCGGGCGTCTGCGTCTCCGGCAGGGCCCGCCAGGCGGCGACCGCCGCCGCACAGGCCTCCCGCTCGTCGGCGGAAGGGCCGCGGCCGAGCACGGTCACGAACGCATCCGCCAGGAACGCGTCGTCATCCGCCTCCGCCGCGGCGATCCGGCCGGCGATCGCGGCGGCCGAGTCGCGGATCAGCCCCGCGTTGACCAGCGCCAGGGCCTGCTGCGGGACGATGCTCTGCTCCCGGCGGTAGCACTCCTTCACCAGCGCGTCGTCGAAGGTCGCGAGGAACTGGTTGCGGCTGATGTCGGAATGCCAGAAGTAGAGGCTCCGCCGCCGCGAGGCGGCCTGGTCCGCCTCGCGGATCGACGAACCGCCGCGGGTCGCGTCGAGCGTGCCGGCCAGGGCCAGGATCGCGTCGCGGACCACCTGCGCCTCCAGCCGCATCGGCTCCCGCCGCCAGAGGGCGACGTTGTCGGGGTCGGCGGCGCGGTTGGTCTCGGCGCCGGCGAGCGACGAGCCCATCCGGTAGGTCGCGGAGGTGACGATCAGGCGGTGCAGGTTCTTCATGCTCCAGGGGTGGCCGCTCGCGGGTCCCGCGACCAGTTCGCTCGCCAGCCACTCCAGGAGGGCCGGATGCGAGGGAACGTTGCCCTTGCGGCCGAAGTCGAAGACGGTGGACACGAGCGGCCGGCCCATGTGCCGCATCCAGATCTGGTTGGCGGCGACGCGGGCCGGGAGCGGGTTGCGGGGATCGGTCATCCACCGGGCCAGTGCCGTCCGCCGGCCGGTGCTGGTCTGCGGAAAGCCGGTGAACGGGTCGGGATCGTTCGCCTTCACGTAGTTGGTCGGCTCCCAGACCGCGCCCGGCAACGGCGTGAACCTTCCCCCAGGCTCGGCCGCCGCCTGCTGGGCCTTCTCCAGCTTCTCGCGGGCGGCCGTCAGTTCCTTTTCGATCGCGGCCAGCCTCGCGGGCGTCCTCTTGCTGGCCACCGCCTCCCGCAGTCTCTCGTCCACGGCCGCCAGGCCGGCCCAGGCCTGGGCCAGGGCGAGTTCCCGCTCGGCCTTCAACGCCGCCGCCCCCGCCTGGTCGGCGGCCGTCCGCAGCGGATCGGCCGGCGCCGTCGACGGGGCGTCCGCGGCGGCCCATTCCGCCCGCATCGCCGCCGCCCGCAGTTCGACGGCAGTGAGCTTGGCCCGCGCCGCGACGAGGCCCTGCTCGGTCTCCGGCGAGGCCTGCTTCGCGACCGCCGCCGCGGCCCGCTCGACGCCCCTGCGGGCCGCGGCGAGGTGCGTGTCGATCACCCACGGCCGCCGCTCCGGACGGTACGCCGTCTCGGGGAGCGCGACCGGCTCGATCGCCAGGTCCTCGAAGGCGAGGAGCGCCGGCACGCCGGGCCGGATCGGCTGCGACTTGTCCGGCGTCAGGTCGTTGCCCCGCACGAACAGATAGGTCGGATCATCCATCCGCCCGTCGTAGATCCGCGGCACGCCGTCCTGATCGAGATCGGCGTCGCCCGGTCGGAGATCGAGCCGCACGAGATACGGTTCGAAGAACGCCCGCAGCCGGTAGTAGTCGGCCTGCTGGATCGGGTCGTACTTGTGGGCGTGGCACTTGGAGCAGTTCATGGTCAGGCCGAGGAGCCCCTTGCCGACGTGCTCCACGGTCTCGTCCATCCACTGGTTGCGGTTGTAGACGTTCCAGTTGCGGGCCAGGAAGCCGGTGGCCCGCAGCTTGTCGAGGTCGTCGGGATAGAGCTCGTCGGCCGCGAGCATCTGCCGCACCATCTCGTCGTAGCCGGTGTCGGCGTTGAGGTTCTCCACGATCCAGTCGCGGAAGTGCCACATGTGCTTGGCGCTCATGCGGTGCTTTTCTTCGAGGCCCCACCAGTCGCTGTACCGCCACACGTCCATCCAGTGCCGCGCCCACCGCTCGCCGTGCCGCGGGTCGGCCAGCAGCCGGTCGACGAGCCGCTCGTACCAGTCGGGGGCCGCATCGGCGGTGATCGCGGCGAGTTCCTCCGGCTGCGGCGGCAGGCCGATGAGGTCGATGAACAGGCGGCGGACGAGCACGTGCCGGGGCGGCTCGGGCTGCGGCGCGACGCCCGCCTGCGCGTGCCGCTCGGCCACGAAGGCATCGATCGGATTCCGCACCCAGCCGGCATCGGCGACCGTGGGCACGCCCGGCCGCTCCAGGCTCCGGAAGGCCCAGTGGCTGCGGACGTCGGCCTCGGGCTTCTCGTCGGCGGGGGCGGGGCAGCCGGCCGCGATCCAGTCGGAGAGCAGCGCGAGCTGCTCGGCTGAGAGCGGCTCGCCTTCCCCCTCCGGCGGCATGCGGGTCGCGGGGTCGGTGTCGCTCGTGCGGGCGAGGATCAGGCTCGCCGCGGGGTCGCCCTGCGCGACGGCGGGTCCCGAATCACCGCCCTCGACCATGAGGGCCACGGTATCGAGCCGGAGGCCCGCCTCCTGGGCGAGGCTGCCGTGGCAGGAGAAGCAGCGTTCCGCCAGCAGCGGCCGGAGCTTCTCCGAGTAGGCGGCGCGGAGGGTGGCGTCGGTGCCGGTCGGATCCGCGGCGGACGCCATCGCCGCCCAGCCGATCATCGCCGCCAGGGCAGGCAGGCCGAGCAGCCGGGCGGCCGCGGCACCTGGGCCACGGCGCCCGGGGGTGGGGGCGACGGCGTTCATGGGAGGGCTGCCGAGCTTTCCTGGACTATGAACGGGAAGGGCGGCAAAGTCAACCTGCGGAACGGGGCGTGATTCACCCGGATTTCGTCGTCTCGGCCCCCAGCCCCGGTCTCCCCGGCATGGCGGACGCAACGCGGACGGGGGTCAGGAAATGATGGCGTCGATCGGCGTGCCGTGGTCGATCACCAGCCGCTTGCGGCCCGGGACCTCGAGCCTCCGCGAGTCGAGGCCGAGGAGCTGGAGGATCGTGGCGTGGACGTCGGTCACGTAGTGGCGGTGCTCCACGGCGTGGAAGCCGAGTTCGTCGGTGGCGCCGTGGGTGACGCCCCCCTTGATCCCGCCCCCGGCCAGCCAGACGGAGAAGGCGAAGGGATGGTGGTCGCGGCCGTCGCCGCCCTGCGAGCCGGGCGTGCGGCCGAACTCGGTGCAGAAGACCACGATCGTCTCGTCGAGCAGGCCGCG
>JBJTHX010000447.1:0-4565 GCA_046094745.1 Planctomycetia bacterium | reverse complement strand
ATGCCCACCACGCCCCCGCTCGCCCGCCGTGAGTTTCTCCAGGTCGGGGCCGCGACCGTCGCCGCGGCCGCCGCCGGCCGCCCGGCCCTGGCCGCCTTCTCGTCGACGTCCACGATCGTGCCGACCTCGATGCCCGGCACCTTGACGATGTCGGCGATCAGGTCGCTGCCACGCTTGTTGACGCCCATCACGGCCACGACGACCGTGTCGGCGGCGGCGAACGCCGGGCGGCCGGCGGTGGCGGCCGCGACGGTGGCGGCGCCGACCTGGAGAAAATCGCGGCGGACGAGCACGGGCTTCGTCGGCATGGAGTGGCTCCGCGAGGCTGGAAACGTCACTATACTCGACCGGCACCATGGCCGTCCTGCTCGACATCAAGAACGCCTCGAAGCGCTACGGCGACCAGGTGCTGCTCGACGGGGCGAACGCCACGCTCACCGACGAGGGCAAGATCGGCTTCATCGGCCGCAACGGTGCCGGCAAGAGCACGCTGTTGCGGGTGATCCTCGGGGAGGAGGAGCTCGACGCGGGGGAGATCGTCCGCCACCCGCGGCTGCGGCTCGGCTACCTCCGGCAGCACGATCCCTTCCTGCCCGGCGAGACGGTCGAGGCGTTCCTCGTCCGCGACAGCGGCCGGCCCGCCTGGAAGTGCGGCGAGGTGGCCGGCCGATTCGAGATCAAGGGCGCGGCGCTCGCCGGCCCCGTCGCCAGCCTGTCGGGCGGCTGGCAGACGCGGGTCAAGCTTGCCGCCCTCCTGCTCCACGAGCCGAACCTGCTCCTCCTCGACGAGCCGACCAACTTCCTCGACCTGCGGACGCAGATCCTGCTGGAGCACTTTCTCAAGGACTTCGCCGAGGCCTGCCTGATCGTGTCGCACGACCGCGCGTTCCTGGCCGCCACCTGCGACCACACGCTCGACCTGTCGCGCGGCCGGCTGTCGTTCTTTCCCGGAAAGGTCGACGCGTTCCTGGCCCACCAGCGGGAGCAGCGGCTGCATGCCGAGCGGGCCAACGCCGCGGTGCTCACGCGGAAGCGGGACCTGGAGGACTTCATCGCCCGCAACAAGGCCCGCGCCTCGACCGCCTCGCGGGCCCGGTCGAAGAGCCGCGAACTCGACCGCCTGGAACTGGAGGACATCGCCGCCGACGAGCCGACGGCCGCGATCCGCTGCCCGCAGGTGGCCGCCCGCAGGGGCCCGGCCGTCCGCTGCCGCGACCTGGCGATCGGCCACGGCTCGCGGATCGTGGCGGAGGGGATCGACCTCGAGATCGCCCACGGCAGCCGGACGGCGATCGTGGGGGACAACGGCCAGGGCAAGACGACGTTTCTGCGGACGCTCGTCGGGTCGCTGCCGCCGCTCGCGGGCGACGTGAAGTGGGGCCACGGCTGCGAACTGGGCATCTACGCCCAGCACGTCTACACGAGCCTGCCGGAGGAGCAGACGGTGCTCGGCTACCTGGAACGGCTGGCCGCCATCGGCACGCCCGGCCAGCGGATCCTCGACCTCGCCGGGGCCCTCCTCTTCCGTGGCCGCGCGGTGGAGAAGCGGGTGGCGGTGCTCTCCGGCGGCGAGCGGGCCCGGCTGTGCCTGGCGGGCCTGCTGCTCGGCTCGGCCAACGTGCTCGTGCTCGACGAGCCGGGCAACCATCTCGACGTGGAGACGGTCGACGCCCTGGCCGGCGCGCTCGCCGACTACCGGGGCACCGTGCTGTTCACGAGCCACGACCGCGGCTTCGTGCGGACGGTCGCCACGAACGTCATCGAGGCCCGCGATGGCCGGGTGATCGACCTCCACGGCGGCTACGACCGCTACGTCGCCGGTGTCGTGGCCGAGGTGGACGCGTCCGATGCGGCGGCCGCCGGCGGCAGGCCGCGGCCCACGAAGCCCCCGGCCCGCGACGAGCGGGCCCTGCGCCGCGAACTGGCGACGCTCGAGAAGCAGGTCGCGAAACTCGAGGCCGAGCGACGCCGCTGCGACGCGGCGCTCCTGGTGGCGACCGATCCCGCCGAGGCCCTGCGGCTGCACGAGGCTGTGACCCAGGCTGCCGCCGATCTTGCCCGGACCGAGGAACGCTGGCTCGTCGTGAGCGAGCGGCTCGCCGCGGAGTGACGGCGACCGCCGGCTCATGCAGCGTCACAACAGCCGGCCGGGCGAGCAGGGCCTGCCGAACCGGGCGTCGGGCCGGAACCGGTTGCGGAGGCCGCCGGCCACCGCCTCGAAGTCCTCGGGCTGCGTGATCACCGCCAGCGGCCGCGTGTGGAAGCCCCGGGCTTCGAGGAAGGTGATCCGGTCCATGAGTTCGAACGGCAGCTCGAAGCATGCGGGCAGGTCGGGGATCGCGTCGTCGGGATCCACGAACGCCCGATCCACGACGCCGGGAGGCTGCCACATGAGCGACCAGCCGTAGATCTCCGCCCGCAGGCCGGCCGCGGCGCGTTGGCCCGGTGACAAAACATCCGCGGGGCAGACGAGCGCCGTCACGATCCGACACCGCATGCCCGCGGCGCGGTGCCGGGCGACGGCCGAGTCGAGGGCGGCAGGCGAAGCGGGCACCTGCGGCATCATTCGCCCGTCTCGTGAGACGGCGACGGTCCATGGACCTGGGCTCCCCCCGCACCGCCGCAGGATGGCCGGCCCGACGACGAGCGGCCGGTAGCACCGCGGCCGCGGCGGCCCGGCCTCCGTGCCGGCGGAGGGAACGAGGCGAACGACTGCCTGGACGATCGGGGGCGCGGGCATGGATGTCCCTCCGGCGGTGCGGTGACCCGGGCGGGAGACTACCCGGCACCCCGGACAAACTTGGTCCGGGCACTCCCCACCCCCGATGGGGCCTGCGGCGGGGCCCCGACCGGTGGTTCCTTTTCGCATTTCCCGGGCCAGGCTTGGCGTTCCGCCCCCCAGGAGCCCCGCGATGGACTCGATCAGCCGGCACGAGCAGTTGCTCCGGGTGTTCCACCTCATCGACATCCTGTTCGGGGCCCGCCAGCCGCTCACGGCGGCCGATCTCAAGGAGCGGCTGCGGAGCCGGGGCGTGATCGACGAGATGTCCGTCCGCAACATCCGCCGCGACATGGAGTTCCTGGGGAGGTTCGGTTACGCCCTGAAGACGACGCGGAAGCGCACTCCCCGCGGGACGACGTGCTCCGCCTGGGAACTCGTGCCGGGCAAGGGCGCGGAGGAACTCGCGTCGCCTGCGGTCTCGCTCCCCGAACTGCTCTCACTGGCGGCGGCCCGCGAGTTCCTCGCGCCGCTGGCCGGTACGTTCTACTGGCGGGGGATCGCCAAGGTGGAGAAGATCGCGACGCCGCAACTGCTCGCCTACGCGGAGGCCCACAAGGACGGCCTCGTCGTCCATCCCAAGCCGAGCGACGCGAAGTACGCCTCGCGGACGCTCAACGCCGTCAACCGCGCGATCCGCAACTCGTTGGAACTCGCGATCCGCTACACGAGCCTGGCCGACGCCCGGCCGCGGCGGTCGACGATCCGGCCGGAGGCCCTGGTGCTCTACGACGGCAGCATCTACATCGCGGCCCGCCGCGTGCCGGCCGCCGGCGGGCGGCCCGTCGCCCTGCCCGCTACCCGCGGTTCGCGGCCCGCGTGAGGTCCGCGAGCCGCTCCGCGGCCTCCGGCTCAAGCGCGTCCCAGCGGAACCGCCACTGCCAGTTGCCCCACGGCCGGCCCGGCACGTTCATGCGGGCCTCCGAGCCGAGGCCGAGCACGTCCTGCAGTGGCACCACGGCCGTCCGCGAGGGCGCCCGCATGGCCAGGGCGATCATGTCCCAGTGGATCTCCGTGCCGTCGCACGAGAGGTGCGTGCGGACGCGGTGCCGCTCCGCGTCGAGGTCCGCCGCCGTGCGGGCCGATTCCGGTCCGGGCCCGCCGTGGAACCAGCCGACGGTCGTGTCGTTGTCGTGCGTGCCCGTGTAGACCACCGAGTTCTCCGGATACCGCTCGGGCCGGTCCTGCTCGCGGTCGTCACCGCCGAAGGCGAACTGCAGCACCCGCATGCCCGGGAACGCGAGTGCGTCGCGCAGCGCGTCGACGTCGGGCGTGATCAGGCCCAGGTCCTCGGCGATGATCGGCCTGGGACCGAGCGCGGCGGCCGCGGCGTCGAAGAGCCGGCGGCCCGGCCCCGGCACCCAGCGGCCGTGCTCGGCGGTGGGGTCGGCGGCGGGAATCTCCCAGTAGGCCGCGAACCCGCGGAAGTGGTCGATGCGGAGCACGTCGACGAGCGAGAAGGCGTGCCGCAGCCGCGCGATCCACCAGGCGTAGCCCTCGGCCTCGTGGACGTCCCAGCGATAGAGCGGATTGCCCCAGCGCTGGCCCGTCTGGCAGAAGTAGTCTGGGGGCACGCCGGCGACAAGGGTCGGCCGCCCATCGGCGGCCAGCGCGAACAGGTCGGGCCGGCACCAGACGTCGGCGCTGTCGTGGGCCACGAAGATCGGCAGGTCGCCGATGATCGCGATCCCGAGGGCGGCCGCCCGCTCCCGCACCCGCCGCCAGTGCTCGTGGAAAAGGAACTGGCCCACGCGGACATGGTCGATGGCCTCGGCGAGCTGCCGGC
>JBJTHX010000446.1:0-4075 GCA_046094745.1 Planctomycetia bacterium | reverse complement strand
GAGCCACGCGGGCAGCGGCGCGTCGGTGAGCAGCCGCGCGCTGAACGGCCCCGCGTTCATCACGCCGATCCCGCGGGCCTTGAGGTAGGGAACCGTCTCGTCGGCGAACCGCGTGTTCTGCAGCGTGTACTGGTTGTAATTGAGCACGCACTCCACCGGGGTCTGGTCGCAGACGAGCCGGAAGATCTTCTGCGGATAGCCGCTGAATCCGATGCACCGCACCTTGCCGCTCCTCTGGATCGTCCGCAGCGCGGGAAGCGTCTCGTCGACGATCTGCCGCAAGCCGACGAACTCGATGTCGTGGCAGAGCATGATGTCGATGTGGTCGGTGCCGAGCCGGTGGAGCGAGACGTCGACGCTCTCGGCGACCCGCCTGGCCGAGAAGTCGAAATGCCCGAGGTCGTACCGGCCGAGCTTCGTGCACAGCAGGTATTCGCTCCGGGGGATGGACCGCAGCGCCACGCCGAGCAGCACCTCGCTCATGCCCCGGCCGTAGAAGGGGCTCGTGTCGATGAGCCGCATGCCGCAGTCGAGGGCCGCCCGCACGCTTCCGACCGCCTCGTCGAGCGTGATCGAGCGAAACTCCTGGCCGAGCGAACTGGCGCCGAAGGAGAGGATCGGGACGTCGAGTCCGGTCGTGCCGAGGGGGCGGGTCTGCATCTGGGATTCCGTGCGGACGGGAGGAAGATCGGCCGGCCGGTCATGGGGCCGCATGGTCGAAGGTGCGGCAGCCGAGGGAGAGGAGCAGGTTGGCCCACGGGGCCTTGTCGGCGGTCTGGATCGTGAGCACGTGGTCCTCCGATGCGACGGCCTTGTAGAACTCCCACTTCACGATCGGCGTGAGCGGGCACCGCGCGCCGGCGGCGGCGAGGATCCGGCGGTACTCCGCCCACACCTCGGGGTCGCCCGGCGTGGCGGCGGCGTAGGAGTCGCTCCGGTCGATGCCCATGGCGTTGACCTCGTCGACCCGCACCGTCCCCAGGATCGCCTCGAGCACCTGCGCCACGGTCGGCACGCCGGGCGAAAGCTGCAACGAGACGAGTTCCGCCCGCGGCCCGCACTTGGTGCTCGCCGGGTAGTTGCCGTCGGCGATCAACACCTTCGAGTGGTGTCCCGAACGGGCCAGGACCCGGAGAATGTCGGGGTGGAGCAGCGGCGTGTCGAGCATGGTCTCCCTCTAGCGTGTGTGGGCCTGGAACCCGAGCAGGCTCTGCCGCGCCGCATCGACGGCCGTCGGCAGCGGCAGCACCTCGGCGGACAGAAATCCCCGATAGCCGATCGCCTCGAGCGCGGCGACGATCGGCGCCGGGTCGGTGTGCCCGAACCCGATCGCCCGGCGGTTGGAGTCGGCCCAGTGGACGTGGCCCACCCGGCCGCCGCAGGCCCGGAGGGCCGCCGCGATGTCGTGTTCCTCGATGGCCATGTGAAACAGGTCGCACAGCAGTTTCACGTGCGGGATCCCGCGGCCGGCAAGAAACTCGGCGGCATCGGCCTGCCGGTTGAAGAGGTTCGTCTCGTAGCGGTTGAGGGGCTCGTAGAGGAGCACCTGGCCGTGGCGGGCCGCACGCTCCCCGAGTTCGCCGAGGCCATCGGCGAGGTGGTCGAGGGCCGCGTCCCGCGGCACCCGCTCGTCGCTGCGGCCCTGCATCGAGCCGATGATCGCCGGGGCACCGAACTCCCCGGCGGCATCGATGATCCCGCCGATGAACGCCCGGGCCCGCGTCCGGACCGCCGCATCGGCATGGCACAGGTGGAGCTGCTGCCGAAGCCAGCCGGCGCCCGTGCCGACGGCCGCCACCGCCAGGCCATGAACCGCCAGCACGGTGCGGAGCCTCTCCCGCGGCAGGGTCTCGGCGGCCTCCGGAAACACCTCGACGGCGTCGAACCCGATCTCCGCCGCAAGACGGCAGCAGGACTCGAACCCCCCCGGCGTGTCGCAGGCATGGAAGACGAAGGGACCCTGCCGGGCCTCGGGCACGAGGGAGATGGTGATGGCGGATCGCATCGGGCTGGGCCGGCGGCGGGACAGGTGCGGCCTGTCGGGGCGGGGAGCCGCTCCATGACGCGACCGCATTCTCGCCCGCCCGGCGGCTTCCGCCAATCATCCCGCCGGGGATTGGCGGAAGTGACAGTGGGACGGCTTCCGCGCCGCGGATCAGCTGGTTCCCGGAGGCCCGCCGCCGGGCCCCGGTCAGTCCTCCAGGAGCAGCAGGCATGTTCTTGCCCCGTCATGGCCGCGTGGGTGTTTCGATCCTGGCCCTCGCCGGCGCGGCGTGCGCCGCAGCAGCCCGGGCGGAGGCCCCGTGCGTCAACGCCTGGGTGACCTCCGACGCCAAGGTGTCGGCGGGCAGCGAGATGCCCAACACCTTCTCGCTCGACGCCCTGCACGCCAGTCCGCCCCTGGCCGGGCTCGAGCCGCCCAGGTTCTGCCGGAAGTTCTACGACCTCTACTTCGACGGCCGCCGCAAGGACTGGGGCGAGTTCCAGCGGGGCCTGTCGCTGTGGTCCCACACGCCTCAGAAGCCGATGGCGAGCGACCGGGTGATCGAACTCGACCCGATCCTCCTGCTCAACGTGCACGGCTCGGGCTATTGCGGCATCCAGTCGGGCCTGCTCGAGGCCGTCTACCAGAGCCGGCCGGGGGGCACGCCCGGCAAGCCGGCGATCGACGCCCGGCGGTGGTTCCTCAACGGCATCGTCCACTCCGTCACCGACGCCTTCTACGACGGCCGCTGGCACTACTACGACGTCGACCAGGCGGGGTGGGCCGGCGACGCCGAGAAGGAGGTGTGGAGCGTGGCCGACGTGATCGCGGATCCCAAGGGCTACTACGGCCCGAAGACCTCGCTCAAGAGCGAACCCTTCTATGCCGGCGACCAGAACGGCAAGTGGGTGGAGAAGATCGCCGGCAAGGGCTCCTACACGTTCCAGGATACGATCATGGCGGGCCACGAGATGGCCTTCGCGCTCCGCAAGGGGGAGTCGTTCACGCGGTTCTTCTCCCAGCAGGCTGCCGGCTGGGCCGAGCCGGTGCCGCCGCCGACCAAGCCGATGGACAAGTCCGGCACGCCCAAGGGCTGCTGCGAGATCGTCTACGCCCCCACGGTGGCCGACGCGGCGGCAGAAGCCCTGGCCCAGGACGGCGGCAGCCTCGTGCTCGCCGTCCGCTGCCCCTACAACATCACGTCGTCGAAGGTCGAGGCGGAAGGTCCGGCCGAGGTGTCCACCGACCTGGGCCGCACGTGGACGCCCCTGGCGGCCGACGGGATGGTGCCGCAGGCGGTCAACCGCTGGGACTACCTGCTCAAGGTGCCGGCCACGGGCCTGAAGAAGGTCACGACCCGCGGGATCCTCCATCCCGGCTCCCTGCCCCGTGTCGGCGGCTCCGGGCCGACGACGATGACGGTGCGGAAGATGGCCGATCACCAGGTGCTCACCTGGGTGCCCGACTGGAGCACCGAGGCGGCGTTCGACGCCACGGCGAAGCGAGCGGGCGGGCTGAAGTACAACGCCAAGCTGCCCGAGAGCCTCTCCGGCGGCGGCGTCCAAGGCAACGGCGAGATCACGATCCCCGTCAAAGCGCCGCCGGGCACGAAACTCGTCAAGCTCGGCGCGCTCTTGATGGGAAGCGCCGGCACGGTGCCCGAACCCGACAAGTTCCTCGCACTGTCGATCGGCCCGGCCGGCGCGGCCAAGCTCGTCGCCCAGTCCACCGACTGCAGCACCTGGGGCAAGGAGCCGCAGACGAAGTGCGACCACTGGGAGAACAACGTCGCCGGCGGGGCGACGTTCGAGCCGTGCGACGAGGCCGAGATCAAGGTCACCGTGCGCGGCTGGGGCAGCGTCCGCGGCGGCCGCATCTACGCCGGCTACGTGCCGGCGCGGGCCGCCGGGGCCGGGGCCACGCTCGTGGTGACGCACGGCTTCGACGGCAAGACGGCCGCGGCCTTCTCCTGCGGGAGCTTGTCGCCTTCCCACTGCGCGAGCTGCTCGTTCGGCTGCCGCACGAAGAGCATCTCCCGCCGCAGCGGGTCGGCGGCCCGCGGCGCGAGCACGAGGACGGTCTCCTCCTGCT
>JBJTHX010000445.1:0-3147 GCA_046094745.1 Planctomycetia bacterium | reverse complement strand
CCGCTGGCGGGCCGCCCTGTGTGGATGCATGCGGCGGAACAGTTCACCGACCGCGACGACGTGAAGCAGGTCGTGGTCGTGGTGGCCCCTGAGGATCGGGACGCCTTTCTCGAGAAGTTCGGAGCGAATCTCGCCTTCATGGGGATCACGCTCGCCGACGGGGGCAGCCACCGGGCGGAGTCGGTCCGCAATGGCCTCGAGAAACTCGATCCCGAGGTCGACATGGTGGCGATCCACGACGCCGCCCGCCCCTGCCTCGCCCAGGCCTGGATCGACCGCGTCTTCGCCGCGGGCGCGAAGACCGGCGCCGCCATCCTGGCGGTTCCCGTCGTCGGCACCCTCAAGCGGGTCGGCCCCGACAACTCGATCGCGGCGACCGTCGACCGCAACTGCCTGTGGGAGGCCCAGACGCCGCAGGTCTTCCGCCGCGACCTGCTGGAGACGGCCTTCGCCGCCGGCCCCGGCGGGCAGCCCCCCGACGAGGCGAGCCTCGCCGAGGCCCTCGGCCAGAAGGTGACGGTGGTGCCCGGCTCGCCGATCAACCTCAAGATCACCTCCCGCGAGGACCTGAAACTCGCGGAACAGGCCCTCAAGGCCCTGCCGACGCCGAAACTCTCCGGCCCCGCCCACCCGTTCGCCGGCGACGACATCTGGCGCTGACCATGACCGACCTGCTCTCCGACTTCGAGCACCGCGGCCTCGTCAGCCAGTCCACCGACGCCGCCGCCCTCCGCGCCTGGCTCGCCACCCCCGGCCGCCGCGTCTACGCCGGCTTCGACCCGACGGCCGACAGCCAGCACGTCGGCCACCTCGTCGCCCTCGTGCTCCTGCGGCGGGTGGCGGCGGCGGGCCACGAGCCCGTCGCGCTGGTGGTAGGCGCCACCGGCATGATCGCCGATCCCAGCGGCCGCAGCGAGGAGCGACACCTGCTCTCTCCCGACGAATTGGCCGCGACCATCGCCGGCGTGGAGCGGCAGATCCGGGCCGTCCTCGGCTCGGCGGGCGGCCGCATGCACGTCGTCAACAACGCCGACTGGATGCGGGGCGTGGGCTACCTCGAGTTCCTCCGCGACGTCGGCAAGCACGTGCCGCTCGGCCAGATGCTCGCCAAGGACTCGGTGAAGAGCCGGCTGGAACGGGAGGGGGGCATCTCCTACACCGAGTTCAGTTACATGCTGCTGCAGGCCTGGGACTTCGTCCACCTCGCCGACGCGCTCGACTGCCGGGTGCAGATCGGCGGCAGCGACCAGTGGGGCAACATCACCGCCGGGATCGAGCTCGGCCGCCGGCTCCGGTCGCGGGAACTGCACGGCATCACCTGCCCGCTCCTCACCAAGGCCGACGGCACCAAGATGGGCAAGACCGCCGCCGGCGCCATCTGGCTCGACCCGAGGCGGACGAGCCCCTACCGCTTCTACCAGTACTGGATCAACCTCGACGACGACGACGCGGGCCGCTGCCTCCTGCGGCTCACCGAACTGCCGCTCGACGAGATCCGCGGGCTCGACGAACGGCGGGCTGCGAGTCCCGCCGCCCGCGACACGCAGAAGCGGATCGCGGAGGAGTTGACGCGGCTCGTGCACGGCGACGCGGGCCTGGCCGCCGCCCGGCAGGCCACCGAGATCTTCTTCGGCGCGGAGATCACGAGCCTCGACGACCGGGACCTCGGCGAGATTTTCGCCGACGTGCCGAGCCACGAGTTCCCGCGGGCCATGCTCGACGGCGACGGGCTGCCGCTCGTGGAGGCCCTCAAGGCGACGGGCCTGGCCGCGAGCACCAGTGCGGCCCGGCGGACGATCGAGCAGGGCGGGGCCTACGTCAACACCCGCCGCGTCACCGACCTGGCCCATCGTCTCACCCCCCGCGACCTGGCCGGCGCCGCCACGCTCGTGCTCCGCTCGGGCAAGAAGTCCTATGCCCTGGCCAGATTCGCCTGACCACGTGGCATCTCTCCGGTGGCGCAAGCCTCCAGGCTTGCGAATACGCCGCCGCGCACCACGACCCGCATGCGCACACCTGGAGGTGTACGCCACATGGCCAAAAGGCGACGACCGCGACTGGCATTGACCCGCGGCGGAGCGCCTGCGACCGTTCCTAACCGGAGACCCCTCGATGCTTCGCCGCTCCGCGCTCGTGCTCCTGGCGCTGACGCTGAACGTGCCGTCCGCCCGCGCCGCAGAAAACGACCTGGCGACCCGCGACGCGATCGCGTCGCTCGAGGAGCGGCTCACGGCGGGACTCAAGGCGCGGACGCCCGCGGAGGTCGCCTTCTGTGCGCGGGTCGCCGAACTCGTCCGCACGGGCCGCCTGCCCGCACAGGTCGTGGACTCGACCTACCTGTGGGCCGTGCGCCGCGGCCGCAAGCACCCGTTCCCGGCGTTCCAGTACGCCCTGCGGGCGAAGGCCGAGAAACTCGGCGTCACGCTCTGATCAGGTCGGTGATCCGCGGATCGGCGAGCGACTCGGCCACGAGGCGGGCGTTGGTGAAGTCGTGCCGCCGGCTGTGACCGCCGGGGACCGCGACGACGACCGCCCCCGACGCCACCGCCGCCCGGCAGCCATTCTGGGAATCCTCGAACACGAGCATCGCCGCCGGCTCCACGCCCAGCCGGTCCGCGGCCGCCAGGTAGATCTCGGGGTCGGGCTTGCCGTTGACCACGTCGGCGCTCGTGAGCACGAAGGCGAACCGGTCGAGGAGGCCCACGCGGCCGAGCACGTCGTGGGCGAACGCCGGGCCGCTGCTGGTGGCCACCCCCCGCGGCAGGCCGCGGGCGGCGAGACTCTCGACGAGCGACACGGCGCCCGGCATCGGCTCGAGCCGCTCATCGAGCAGCCCGGAGAAGATCTGGGACGTCTCCGCGGCGAGCGTCTCGACCGTGTCGGTGAGGCCATGCCATGCGATCATGATCCCGAGCGACACGGCGGGGGGGCGGCCCATCATCGCGTCGAGCAGGTCGGGCTCGAACGTGCGGCCGCGCCGCCGGAGCAGTTCGGACCCGACGTGCTGATACAGTTCCTCGGTGTTGACGAGCAGGCCGTCGAGGTCGAAGACGGCGGCCCGGATCGGCGGCAGGGAGTGGTCGGTCATCGAAATTCGGGCGGGGGAACGAGGCGAAACACGCCGTAAACGCCGTTGGAGTAGAGCCG
>JBJTHX010000444.1:0-4564 GCA_046094745.1 Planctomycetia bacterium | reverse complement strand
GCATGGCGGCCGACAGGTCGACCACGGTGACGCGGCCGCCGGCGGCGGCGTAGATCGGCCCGTGCTTGCCCCCGCCCGCGGCGAGGCAGAGCACCGCGAGCCCGTCGAGCCGCTCGGGGATCCACGGCCGGCCGGCAGGTCCGCCGCTGCCGAGCCAGCCGCGGGCGTCACCGAAGGCGTCATCGACCGCGGGTCGGGCGAGGTCGACCCCCACCGCGGCCAGCCGGTCCCAGGCGCGGGCATTGTGCTCGAGGGCGGCGGCGCGGTCAGCGGCGGCCATGGCGGCGGGCTCGCAGGCGGTATCCGATCTACGCCGCCGCCGGCGGCCGCGTCACCGTGGTCGACCTGTCGGCCGCCATGCTCGCCCTCGACCGGCAGGTGGCCCGCGAGCGGCGGATCGACCTGGAAATCCTCCAGGGCTCGATGGACGACCTCGGCATGCTCGCCGCGGCGCGGTTCGACCTGGTCGTCCATCCGGTGAGCACCTGCTACCTGCCGGACGTGGACCGCGTGTTCCGCGAAGTCGCCCGGGTCGTGAAGCCGGGAGGGCTGTACGTGAGCCAGCACAAGTCGCCGGCGAGTCTGCAGGCGGGCCTCGCGGCCGGCACCGGCGGCCGCTACGAACTCGTGCATCCGGTCGGCCGCCGGGAGCCGTTGCCGCCCGAGCCGCCGTCGCGGCTGCGGGAGGCCGGCACCCGCGAGTTCATCCACTCGCTGACGGCCCTGCTCGGGGGCATCTGTGCGGCCGGCTTCGTGATCGCGGACGTCTGCGAGCCCGATCATCGGCAGGCCGGGGCGGCGCCGGAGTCGTTCGCCCAACGGGCCGATTTCCTCCCGCCCTACCTGCGGATTCTCGCCCGCCGGACGGCCGTGGGGTCGGGCGGCGGAATCCTGCTGGGACAGTGACGGGATCACCCATCCCCGCGGAGCGCCGCCGATGATCTGCCTGACGATCCTCCTCACCGCCAAGGACGCGGCCGACGTGCCGAAGATCCGCGAGTCGCTCGGCGAGGCGATGCGGAAGAGCCGGGCCGAGCCCGGCTGCCTGCGGTTCGACGTCTACCACTCCACGGCCGAGCCGCGGCGGTTCACGCTCGTGGAGCACTGGGAGAGCCAGCAGGCCCTCGACGCCCATCGCCTCGCGGCGGCCTACACGACCGTCTACAAGCCCCACGTCATGCCGCTCGTCGACCGCGAGGGCCATCCGTCGGAACTGCTGGGTTGATCCTCCTCGTCGACAACTACGACTCCTTCACTTGGAACCTCGTGCAGCGGTTCGGCGAGGTCGCCCCGCATCTGCCCGTGGAGGTGCACCGCAACGACCGGATCACGGGGGACGAGATCGCCGCCCGGGCGCCGACTCACCTCGTGATCTCGCCGGGGCCGTGCACGCCCGACGACGCCGGCATCTCCTGCGACGCCGTCCGCCGGTTCGCGGGACGGATGCCGATCCTGGGTGTCTGCCTCGGCCATCAGTCGATCGGCCAGGTGTTCGGTGGCTCGATCGTGCGGGCGCAGCGGCTGATGCATGGCAAGGTGGACCGCATCGAGCACGCGGGGCGGGGGCTGTTCGCCGGCCTCGCCAGCCCGATCGAGGCCACGCGCTATCACAGCCTGGTCATCGACCCGCCCACGCTGCCGCGGGACTTCGAGGTCGACGCCTGGTCCACCGCCCCCGACGGCTCCCGCGAGATCATGGCCATCCGCCACAAGACGCTCCCGGTCTACGGCGTGCAGTTCCACCCGGAGAGCTTCCTCACACCCGCCGGCCACGACCTGCTGCGGGCCTTCCTCCAGACGGGTGCGCGGGCCGCATGATCGACCGGGCGGAAGCGGTCGCACTCGTGGAGCGGGCGGCGGCCCCGTTGCCGCCGCGGCGGCAGCGGTTGCTCGAGGCCTGCGGTCGCCGGCTCGCCGCCGGCGTCGTCGCCGACGGCGACTCGCCGCCGTGGGACCGGGCCATGATGGACGGCTTCGCCGTGCGGTCGGGCGACTTCAGTCAACAGACGGAAGTCGTGGAACTCGACGTCGTGGTCGATCTGGCAGCCGGCGACGTGACGGGGATCACGATCCGCCACGGCACGTGCGCCCGGATCATGACGGGGGCCCCCGTGCCGCCGGGCGCGGAGGCGATCGTGCCGGTGGAGTGTGCCGTCGATGGCACGGCCGCCGTGCACGCCGGCGGCCGGGTACGGCTGGCCGATTCCAGGTTCCGACCGGGGCAGCACATCGCCCGGCGCGGGGCGGCCTTCGGCCGTGGCCAGGAGGTGCTCGCCGCGGGGGTGGCCCTCGGCGCCGCCGAGATCGGCCTGGCGGCGGAGGCGGGGGCCACGCACGTCGTCGAGGCGCCGCGGGTCCGCGTGGCGCTGATTTCAACGGGCAGCGAACTCGTCGCCTGCGGGTCGGTGCCCGGCCCCGGCCAGACGCGGAACTCGAACGGCCCGATGCTCGCCGCGGCCGTGGCGCGGCTCGGCGGCGAGCCGATCCCGCTGGGCATCGCCGCCGCCCGGCCGGAGGCGATCCGGGCGCTCGTCGCCCAGGGCCTCGCCGCCGACGTGCTCGTGCTCTCCGGCGGCGTGTCGGCCGGCGACCTCGACCTGGTACCCGGGATTCTCACCCGCGCGGGCGTCGCGCAGGTCTTTCACAAGGTGCGGCTCAAGCCCGGCAAGCCGGTCTGGTTCGGCACGCTCCAGCGCGGCGGCGAGCCTGCCACGCTCGTCTTCGGCCTGCCGGGCAATCCCGCCAGCAGCCTCGTCTGCTTCGAGCTCTTCGTGCGGCCGGCGATCATGATCCTCGCCGGTGCGGCCCGCGGCCGCCGGCATCTGCCGCGGGCCAGGGGCGTGCTCGGCGGCCCGGCAAAGGCGGCTACCGACCGGCCTGTCTACCTGCCGTGCCGGCTGCAAGGCTCCCCGGATCGGCTCGTGGCGACGCCGCTGCCGTGGAACGGCTCATCCGACCTGCTCGGCCTCGCCGGAGCCACGGGCCTCGTCGCGCTGCCGGCCGATGGTCGCCGCCACGAGCCGGGCGAGCCGGTCGAAATTCTGCTCCGCGATGTCCCGGATGCTCAGTCCCGCGTCCAGTAGTCGACGACGCAGACCTTGTCGACGTGCGGGCCGACGAGGGCCACGAACTCCTTGTGGGCCGGGTGTGGCAGGTAGGTGTCGCGGTCGGCCTCCGTGGCGAAGGTGACGAGGAAGCAGTGGGTGAATCCCTGGGCCTTCCCCTCGGGCGAGATGTCGGTGCCCCACTCGAAGCCGGCGATCTCCTTGATGGTGGCGGGCAGGCCGCGGAAGGCGGCCTCGATCCGGGCCACGTCCGCGGGCGTCGAGGAATCCTTGAACTTGAAGAGCACGACGTGCCGCAGTCGGCGCTGGCCCGCGGCCGCCTTCTCGGCGGCGGCGACGGGGCCGGAGGTGTGGAGCACGGCCAAGCCGAAGCCGACGACGGCCAGGGCAAGGACGAGTTTCGGGAGCAGGGACAGCGGAGCCATGATCACTCTCCGTGGGAAAGAAGGGAAAGGATGAAGTCCACGAGTGATTGCGTCGCAGGAGGCGACGCGTTCGAGAGCGAGCGGTGGCTCGCCGAGCAAAACGGAGCCAGGATGGTCCGTTTTGCGCTCAAGACGGCAGGCTGCGGTGGAAGTGCACGTGCTTCCAGCCGGCGGCGTACCGCTTCCAGAGCCGCGTCTCCTCGCAGGTCGTGGTGATCGGGCTGCCGGAGGCGTCGACCTTCTGCACGAGCCGCACGTAGGCCACGAGGGCGACGTCGTCGGCGAGCATCTTCACCATCGGTGCGGCGATCGTGGTCGTCGCGGGGGCGGCGGGCTTGGCCGCACCGCCGCCGAGCTTGAAGTAGAACTCGTGGAAGGGGAGGCCCTCGACGAGATGCCCCTTCGCCTCGGGCTCGAAGCAGGTGATGTCGGGGGCCACGAGTTCCCGATAGGCGGGCCAGTCGCCGGCGGCGATCGTGGCGAGCAGTTTGCGGGTCAGGTCGAGGACCTCATCGGCGGCGGTGGCGGCGGGCATGGCGGGTCTCCGGACGGATCAGGTGGCAGCGGGCCGAACGAGGCCGAGGCCCACGAGCTTCTCCAGGCACTCGTCCCGCTCGCGGCAGCGTTCGAGCCCTTGCCAGGAAGGGTCCTGGGCGGCGAGGAAGGCGGCGTGCGCGGCGGGCATGCCGCCCGGGGCCGCCGCCAGCCGGCCGATCACCTCGCGGTCGAGCCGCGTCAGCCGCAGGGCCTCGACCCGGTAGTCGAGGAACGCCTCCCAGACGAACGGGAACAGCGGCGCCACGATCTCGCGGCCGATCGTCTCGGCGTAGCGGCGGATCTCGAGCTGGGCGTGGGGGTCCATCCGCAGGGCGAGGAAATGCAGCAGGTTGTGGAGGTCGATCTTCCAGTAGGCCTCCGTGTAGGTGGACAGCGGCAGGTCCTTGCGGGCCTGCTCGCGCGCGACGCCCAGCTCGAGGCGCTCCTGATAGATCTCGCGCGCGAAGTCCTGCAGCTCGCGCTCGCGCTGGCTCAGCATGCGGCCCTGCGCGAGGTCGAGGGCGCCGGCGCTTCCCT
>JBJTHX010000443.1:0-2866 GCA_046094745.1 Planctomycetia bacterium | reverse complement strand
GTGCACAGCGGTTCCTGGCCCGCCGCCAACGCCAAGATCCTCTCCGCCCTGGGCCGTCTGCCCCGGCCGGGACAGGCCGACCCGGGGGCGCGGATCGAGCGGCACATCGCCGCCGACGTCGGCAGCACCAATCCCATCCTCATCAGTTCCGCGGTGGAGTTCGACGTGCTGGGCCTGACCGGCTTCGGCCTGTTCTCCTTCGACCGGCGTCTCGAGCCCTTCGCCTCGGCGGAGACGGTGCAGAGCTGGCAGACGAGCGCCGACGGGCTGCACGACAAGGTCGTGCTGCGGGACGACCTCGTCTGGAGCGATGGCAGGCCGATCACGGCCCACGACGTGGCCTTCAGCTACAGGGTGATCATGGATCCGCGGGTGCCGGTGCCCGCGGTCCGCAACGGCACCGACCAGATGAAGGGCGTGTATGCCTACGACGACCGCACGCTCGTCTTCTTCCACAAGGAGCCGTTGGCCACGAACGTCTGGAACATCAACTTCCCGATCCTGCCCCGGCACGTCTACGCGAACACCTGGGAGAAGGACCCGACCCTCAAGGACAGCCCCGAGCACGTGCGGCTCGAGGAGCAGCCGGTCTGTGGCGGGCCCTACGAGCTGGTCGAGCGGAAGCGGGGCCAGGAGATCGTGCTCCGGCGGCGGGCCAGCTGGAGCACCGTGCGCGGCAAGAAGGTGCGGGAGGAGCCGTTCTTCAAGGAGGTCCGGTTCCGGATCGTGGAGGATCCCAACACGGCGCTGTTGGCCCTCAAGGCGGGCGAGCTCGACGAGATGGTGCTCACGCCCGAGCAGTGGACGACCCAGGCCACGAAGGAGGACTTCTACGAGCAGAACACGAAGGCCACCGACACCGAATGGGTGAGCTGTTCCTTCGCCTGGAACATCGCCTCGCCCTACTTCGCCGATCGCCGCGTCCGCCGGGCGATGAGTTACGCCTTCGACCACGACCGGATGCTCGAGAAGATCTGTTTCGGGCTCTATGCCCCCTGCGCCGGCAACTTTCCGCCGGATGCCTGGATGGCCTCGAAGAAGAGGCTCGAGCCCTACAAGCAGGACCTCGACAAGGCCGAGGCGCTGCTCGACGAGGCCGGCTGGGTCGACCACGACAACGACGGCATCCGCGACAAGGAGATCGGCGGGAAGCTGGTGCCCTTCGAGTTCACCATCGTCACCAACCAGCAGCCGCTGCGGATCGCGCTGTGCACGCTGCTCAAGGAGAACCTGGAGCAGATCGGCGTCCTCGCCAACGTGCGGCCGGTCGAGTTCACCGCGCTGATGGATCTCATGCAGAAGCGGAACTTCCAGGCCTGCTGCCTGGCCTGGGGCGCGGGCGCCGATCCGGACACGTCCGAGAACCTGTGGAAGACCGGCGAGATGCGGAATTACTCCGGCTATTCCAACCCCGAGGTGGATCGACTCTTCACCGAGGGCCGCCGGGAACTCGACCGGGCCCAGCGGGCGGAGAAATACGCCCGGATCCAGGAGATCCTCTACGAGGACCAGCCCTACACCTGGCTCTTCTGGCGGAACAGCTTCTACGGCTTCTCGAAGCAACTGCGCGGGTACGTGTTCAGCCCGCGGGGGCCCTACCACTACTCGCCCGGCTTCAGCAGCCTGTGGAAGCCGCGGGCAGAATGAGCGATGGCGCCCTACCTGCTCCGTCGGCTGCTGCTGGGCATCCTCACGCTGATGGTCATCACCTGCGTCGTCTACGGGCTGGCCCGCAACATGCCGGGCACGCCGCTGACGGCGCAGATGGGTGAGGATCCCAGCCGCAAGATCAACGCCGAGGACGTGAAGCGGCTCGAGCGGATCTACGGCCTCGACAAGCCTTGGCATGCGGGGTACGTCCAGTGGCTGGGCAACCTGGCCCGTGGCGACCTGGGCCGCTCGATCACCCGCAAGCAGCCGGTCACGAAGCTGATCGGCGAGCGGATCGGGCCGACCTTCCTCGTCTCGGGAACGGCGCTGGTGCTCATCTGGCTGATGGCGATCCCGCTGGGCCTCTACGCCTCGGCCCGGAGCGGCCGGCCCGACGAGCGGGCGACGAGCCTCATGCTCTACGTCCTGTACTCGTTTCCGACCTTCGTGGCCGCCCTGTTCCTGCAGGTGATCTTCGCCGTGAAGTTGCGGGGCACGGCCTGGGAACTGCCGCTCTTCGGGATGGCGGACCTGCCGCCCGACGCGCCGCTCGTGGCCCGGATCGCCGACGTGGCCCGACACGCCATCCTGCCGGTGACCTGCCAAACCTACGTGAGCCTGGCCTACGACAGCCGGTTCATCAAGGCGAACATGGAGGAGGCGGTCCGCCAGGACTACGTCCGCACTGCGCGGGCCAAGGGGGCGGGGCCCTGGCGGGTGCTCTTCCGGCACGCCTTCCGCAACACGCTCATCCCCTTGGTCACGCTCCTCGGCCTGTCGCTGCCGGCGCTCGTGGGCGGCTCGGTGATCATCGAGCAGATCTTCACCTGGCCGGGGATGGGCCGGCTGTTCTTCGAGAGCATCCGCGAGCGGGACTATCCCACGATCATGGGGCTGACCCTGATGTTCAGCGTGCTCACGCTGCTGGGACAACTGCTCGCCGACCTGCTCTATTGCCTCGTCGATCCCCGGGTGAGCGTGGAATGACCGCAGGCGATCGGGCACGGGGATTCTGGGCGGAGGCCTGGCGGCGGTACCGGCAACGGCCGCTGGGGCTCGCGGCGCTTGCCTTCGGGGGGTTCCTCGTGCTGGTGGCCGTCCTCGCGCCGGCGATCGCGGGCACGAAGCCCGTCGTCTGCCGCTACAAGGGCCGCCTCTACGCCCCGTGCCTGGGCTATTTCGACCGCCGCCTCGAGCCCGCGATCTTCGCCAAGGA
>JBJTHX010000442.1:0-4997 GCA_046094745.1 Planctomycetia bacterium | reverse complement strand
GCGGCGGCAGCGACGGCGGCCGATCCGTTCGGTGATCTCGTGCGCGCGGCGCGATCCGCCGGGCGGGTCGTGGCCGAGCGCGCGGGCGTCGTGGCGCTCGTGCCCCCCGCCACGCGGCAGCCGTTCGAGGCCTGGATCCTGACGGTCGATGCCGAGCCGTTGTTCCCCGCGGCGGCCGGCGAACAGGTCGCGGCCGTGGCACGATCTCGAGGTGCCAGTGCCACCGTCGCGCGGCGGCGCGGTAGGGCGCCTGATGGAGCCACCAGTTGTAGTCCGCCCCGGGAACGAGCCGCTCGAGCCGCTCCACGAACCAGCGGGTGAGATCGGCCACGGCCGCGACCTGTTCGCCGGCCGCCGCGTGGAACAACGGCTCGGGATCGACCGGCAGGATCCAGGTCTCGAACGGCTGCCGCGTGGCGGGGGGCACGAGCGCCACGACGCCCGCGCGCTCGGCCACGACCCGCCCGGCGGATCGCGCCGCGCGCACGAGATCACCGAACGGATCGGCCGCCGTCGCTGCCGCCGCCAATTCCGCCGCCACCAGTGGCGGCACGAAGTCGATCCCCACGAGTTGGCTGTGCAGGTGCTCGAGCGACGCGCCGGCCCGGGGCCCCGAGTTCTTGAAGAGCGTGGCCCAGGCGAGGTCGCCGTGGCCGGCGAGGTCGCCCAGCCGCCGCCGGCAGAGTTCCCACACATCCCGCCAGGCCGCGGCATCGAGGGCGAGGATCGAACGCTCGTGCGCCGCCGACTCGATGACCACGTCGTGGATGCCGCCGACCGCCCGCTCGCCGCCCGCGGCCGGCGCGGCGGACGCGACGAAGGGAAACCGGTTGGCGACGATCCGTGCCCGCCAGGGCAGGCCGGGGTCTGCGGGCACGCGGAGGATGTCGGGTGGCGTCCGCGACTCGTTGCCGGCGCAGAACGGACACCATGCCTGCGGCCCGCCGCCACCGGCCGCGAGAATTGCGTCGGCCGGCCGGGCGGCCCGCCTGGGGGCCACGATCACGTGCAGTGCCGCAAGGGCGTGGCGGTAGAGCCGCGGGACATCGCCGCCGGCCGCGCCATGGTCGGGTTCGACGGTGGTCATGCCGCGACAGTATGCACCACAGCGCCCTCCGCGGGGGCGGCCAAGTTGAACGGGGCCGGTGGCCTCCGTACACTCTCCGCCGTCGGCCCCCCGGAGAAAAGGCAGCATGCTCACCGTCGGCGATTCGTTTCCGCAGTTCTCCTGCCAGGCGTGCGTCGGCACCGAGAAGGACGCCGTCAAGCGGCTCACCAACGCCGACTATGCCGGGAAATGGGTGGTCTACTTCTTCTATCCCAAGGACTTCACGTTCGTCTGCCCGACCGAGCTCGCCGAGTTCAACAAGCAGCTGAAGGCCTTCGGCGACCGCGACACGGCCGTCGTCGGCGGCAGCACCGACAACGAGTATTCCCACCTCGCCTGGCGGCGGGCGCATCCCGACCTGACGCATCTCGGCTATCCGCTGATCGCCGCCCAGAAGCTCGCCCCGGAGCTCGGCATCCTGGAGAAGACCGAGGGCTACTGCCTGCGGGCCACGTTCATCGTCGATCCCCATGGCGTGATCCAGTGGGCGGACGTGAACCAGGGTCGCGTGGGTCGCAACGTGGCCGAGGTGCTGCGGGTGCTCGATGCGCTGCAGAGCGACGAGCTGTGCCCGTGCAACTGGAAGAAGGGCGATCCGTACGTGAAGGTGGGCTGACGCCCGGCGTGCCGGGCCGCACCCCGCGGCCCCGAAGGGATGCGTGGGCGTGGGCCAGCGGACCTGGCTGGGCAAGTTCGGCGACTCGTTCCGCGGTCTGTTCCGCGCGGTCGCGACCGAGTCGAGTTTCGCCGCCCATCTGCCGGCCGCGGCGGCCGCGATCGCCCTCGGCGCATGGCTCGGCCTGTCCGCGGGCGAATGGTGCCTCGTGGCGCTCGCGATCGGCGGCGTCCTCGCCGCGGAGACCGTCAACTCGGCGATCGAGATGCTGGCCAAGGCGCTCGACCGGGGGCCGGACGAGCGGATCCGGGACGCCCTCGACATGGCCAGCGGCGCCGTGCTCGTGACGGTGGGCACGGCGATCGTCGTCGGTCTGGCGGTCTTCGGGCCGCGGCTCCTATCGCTCATGCGGTAGGGCGGCGGTTCAGCCGCCGTTGACCCCGACAGCCGCGGCCGCATACGGTGTCGCCGCCGCGGGAACGGGAACGACCCGGCCGGCGGCCCGGCCCTCATCCCTTCTGGAGACGTTTCCCATGGTCAATGTCGGCAGGCTCGTCGCCGAGGCGATCGGCACCTTTTGGCTCGTGCTCGGTGGCTGCGGCAGCGCGGTGCTGGCGGCCGCCTGGGGCGCCGACCCGCACCTGGGCATCGGCTTCCTCGGAGTGTCGCTCGCCTTCGGGCTCTCGGTGCTCACGATGGCCGTCGCCATCGGCCACATCTCCGGCTGCCACCTGAACCCCGCCGTGACCTGCGGCCTCGTCGCCAGCGGCCGCTTTCCGGCCAAGGAGCTGCCCGGCTACGTCGTGGCCCAGGTGATCGGCGGCGTCGTCGGGGCGTTCGTGCTGCACCTGGTCGCCTCGGGCCTGCCCGGCTTCGACGCCGAAGCCGGCTTCGCCTCCAACGGCTACGGCCCGCACTCGCCCGGCGGCTACCCCTGGCAGAGCTGCTTCATCATCGAGACCGTGCTCACGGCCGTGTTCCTCTTCGTGATCCACGGCGCCACCGACAAGAAGGCCGGCAGCATGATCGCCCCGATCGCGATCGGCCTGTGCCTGACGCTCATCCACCTCGTCAGCATTCCGGTCACCAACACGTCGGTGAACCCCGCCCGCAGCACGGCCACGGCGATCTTCGCGGGCGGCTGGGCCCTCGGGCAATTGTGGCTCTTCTGGGTGGCGCCGATCGTGGGCGGCATCGTGGGCGGGCTGCTCTACAAGGCCGTCGACGACTGCGCGGACTAGCGGTCCGGCCGCGTCACTTGGCCTGGATGTCGTAGCAGAGGATGGCGTCGCCCTCGCGGAGGTAGAGCCGGCCGTCGACGATCACCGGATGCGCCCAGCTGGGCCGGCCGCCGCTGCCGGGCACCGTGAAGGAGGAGGCCTCGGCATAACCACCGGGGTCGGCCTTCACGAGCGACAGGGTGCCGTCGGAGTAGCGGACGTAGAGGTGGCCGTCGGCGGCGGCGATGGCCATCGAGTTCTTGCCGCTGCCCCGCTCCTTCCACACGATCTTGCCGGTGGCCAGGTCCGCGCAGAACGGGATCGGCTGGTCGTCCGACCCGCCGTAGAGGTGGTCGCCGACGAGCACGATCCCGCCGTGTTTGTTGGCCAGTTCCGTCTTCAGGCCATAGACCTCCTCCACCGTCACCGTCCCGCCCGGGCCGGGCACCTGTCGCAGGAGCGCCCCGCCCCGCTTGTAGCCGGCCGAGAAGAAGACGAGGTCGTCACGGACGATCGGCGTGGGGATGACCGCGACCGTCTGCTCGATGGGGTAGGTCCAGAGGAGCTTCCCGGTCTTGGCGTCCACGCCGAAGGCGCCGGACGCGGTGGTCTGGACGTAGATCTCCCGGCCCTTGAGCCTGACCTTCACGATCGAGGCGTGGCCGGCGCCGCGGTCGCCCGCGACGGCACAGGCCCACAGCGGCCGGCCGGTCTTCTTGTCGAGGGCGACCATGGTGGCCTTCTCGCCGCCGGGCGTGCAGACGAGCCGGTTGCCATCGATGAGCACCGACTCGCTGTAGCCCCAGCTGTCCCCCTTCTTGCCGCCGAGCTGGGCTTGGAGATCGACCCGGAAAACCTCGCGGCCGGTGTCGGCGGCGCAGGCCACGAGCTGCCCGTGGGGGGAGACGACGTACACCATGCCGCCATCGACGGTGGGCGTGCCCCGCGAGCTCTGCCACGACTCCGAGCCGGCCGTCCACGGCTGGCCGGTCTTCGTCTTCCAGAGCTGCCGGCCGGTGCCGCGGTCGAAGCAGGAGAGGTATTCGTCGGCGTCCGGCGCCGTCGAGAGACCGTCGCCGAGCGTGTAGATCCTGTCCCCGGCGACCGCCGGCGAGGCGTAGCCACGGCCGGCGCCCTTGGCCTCCCAGAGGAGCGGCGGCCCGTCGGCCGGCCAGGCTTCGAGCAGATCGGTGTCGGGGGCGACGGCCGTGCGATCGGCGCCGCGGAAGGTGGGCCAGTCGGCGGCGGCGGCCGCATGGGCGGCCAGGCAGACGGACAGCAGCGCGGGAATGCGGAACGGCATACGGAGGCTCCGAGCGGACGGCGGAAACCGGGAAGGCCAGGATCGCGGTGGTATAGTAACGCACGCTGCAACGAGGCTGCGAAGGAGGTTCGCCGTGTCCGATTCCGGAACGCTTTTCGGCAAGCGGGAGACCGTCGAGCAGGTGGAGGAGGGGCACGACCTGGCCCCGAAGTTCGACGCGGCCGGACTGATCCCCTGCGTGACCACCGACTTTCGCTCCGGCGAGGTGCTGATGGTGGCGGTGATGAACCGCGAGGCCCTCACTCGGACGATCGAGACGGGCGAGGCCCACTACTTCAGCCGCAGCCGCCAGCAGCTCTGGCACAAGGGGGCCACCAGCGGCCTGGTGCAGAAGGTCGTGGAGATGCGGATCGACGACGACCAGGACTGCGTCTGGCTGCGGGTCGAGGTGGCCGGCGGCGCCAGCTGCCACGTGGGCTACCGCTCCTGCTTCTACCGCAAGGTGCCGGTGGGTGCCGAGCGGCGGCAGGGCACGGCGCTCGAGTTTCTCGAGCACGAGAAGGCCTTCGACCCGAAGGCCGTCTACGGCGACGCCCCGAACCCGACGCAGCTCTAACGCATCCGTCACTGGGAAGCACCGGCTCGGGGGCGGCAAAAGTCGCCGCGACGCGGTCCTGCGGATTGTCGCTTATGGCCGCGGCGGCCATAAGCTCCTCGAGCGTGCGCGACCCGCTTGCCTGCCCGTGCCCTCCGCCCCCGAGCCGGTGTCTGTGAAGGCCGACTCTGAAC
>JBJTHX010000441.1:0-4289 GCA_046094745.1 Planctomycetia bacterium | reverse complement strand
GCCGACGATCTGCTCCCGCCCGGCCCCCGCCGCAAACGGGCAGTTGAGCGTACGCCCCTCGCCGGCACCGTCGCCTGCCTCCGTGGCCTGACCCGTGCCGGGATAGAGCGGGTGCTGATCGCCGACTGGGACGTGCACCACGGCAACGGCACGCAGGACATGTTCTATGAGGACGGCAGCGTGCTGTTCTTCGACACGCACCAGCATCCGCTCTATCCCGGCACGGGACGGGCCGACGAGACGGGCCGCGGCCCGGGGGCGGGGCTGACGATCAACTGCCCGTTCCCCGCGGGGGCCGGCCGCCGGGAGATCGTGGGGGCGTTTCGCGAGCAGCTCGTGCCCGCGGCCGAAGCGTTCCGGCCCGACCTCGTGCTCGTCTCGGCGGGCTTCGACTCGCGGATCGGCGACCCGCTCGGCGGCTTCCGGCTCACCGACGACGACTTCGCCGAACTCACGGGCATCGTGATGGAGATCGCCGCGAAGCACTGCGGCGGCCGGCTCGTCGCCACGCTGGAAGGCGGCTACGCGCTCGACGGGCTGGCGGCGGCGGCGGCGGCGCATGTGCGGGCGCTGATGGGCTGACGGCCCGCGTTGTTGGCGGGCGTTCGGTCGCGCGGCGGGATCACAGGCCGCCGTTCGCCCGCAACCACGTGGCGGTTTCCGCGAGCCGCACGTCGAGCGTGGCGGCCGGCGCGAAGCCCAGGTCTGCCCGGGCCTTCGCGGCCGAAGCGGCCCAGCTGCCCGCCGTCGCCTCCCGCAGTTTGTCGGGCGAGACGATGCTCGCCTGGCCGAGCAGGTTCCAGAACGCGGCCACGGCCGCGCTCGCGGGCCAGGCGAGCGTCAGCGGCAGCGGCATCACGAGCACGCTGCGGCCCAGCGCCCGGGCGATCCGCCGGCCCAGTTCGCCGTAGGTGGGATGCTCACGGTCGTCGCAGGCATGGTAGAAGCCGCGGCCGGCGGTGCCGTCGAGCCGCTCGCCGCCGCGGGCGGCCGCGAGCGCCAGGGGGGCAAGGTCGGCGGCATGGACCAGCGAGAGCGGCCCGTCGCGAAACCCCATCCGCACGTGCAGCCGAAAGCGGTCGATCGACTGGAACATCGCCGCCACCTTCGTGTCGTGCTCACCGAAGACGATCCCCGGGCGGAGGACCGTCACCGGCAGGCGGCCCGCGCGGCGCTCGAGTTCCAGCTCGCCGGCCCGCTTGCTGGCGCCGTAGACGGAGACAGGCAGCGCGGGCGCGGCCTCGGGCCGCGGGACGTCGCGCCGCGGCGCAGGACCGGCGGCGGCCAGCGACGAGAGGTGGACGAGGACCGGCGGCGTTTCCCGCGCCGCGCAGAGGTCGGCCAGCCGACCGACGGCGGTGCCGTTGACGTCGAACAGGTCCCGGCGATGGCGGGCCGCGACGAGTCCGCCCGCGTGGATCACCGCGTCGCAGCCGTCCAGATCGGCGGCCCAGTTCTCGGGAGCCTCGAGCGTGCCCGGCACGAGCCGCACGCCGTCGCACCGCAGGTGGGCCGCCCGCTCCGGCGACCGCACGAGGCAGCGGACCTCGGCGCCGCGGTCGAGCAGGGCCGCGACGAGATGCCGGCCGATGAAGCCGGTGCCGCCGGTGAGGAAGACGGTCTGCATGACACGGCCGACTGCGAGCCGAAGACGCCGGGCGGAACACGGGCCCCGCGACCAAGGATGATTCGCGGACGTCCGCATGCAAGCCGACCGGCGACGGCCACCGGGCTTGGCGGTTCGCACCGCTTGCTGATACGGTCGCCCGCGGATGGAGACGCGATGACCGATCCACGCACCCTCGCGATGCTGCGGCCGTTTTTGCCCGAGGGCACGGAGCCCTCGGTGGCGGGGCTCCTGGCCCGGCATGCCTGCCAGATCCGCCTCGCGCGGCCCCGCCGCACCAAACTGGGCGACCATCGCCCGCCGGGCTGCACGGCGCGGCTGCACCGCATTTCCGTCAACCAGGACCTCAACCCCTATGCCTTCCTGACGACGCTGCTCCACGAGATCGCGCACGCGGCGACCTGGGAGCGGCACGAGCGGTGGCGGCGGCGCGGGCCGCGGGTCAGGCCGCACGGCGTCGAGTGGCGGGCGGAGTACGCGGCGATCCTGCGGCCCTTCATCGCGCTCGGCGTGCTGCCGGACGACGTGGCGGCGGCCCTGGAGCGGTCGCTGGCCCGGCCGGCGGCGGCCACCTGCAGCGACCGCGGTCTGCTCGTGGCGCTGGGCCGACACGACCGCGTCGATCCGCGACTCGTGCGTGTCGAGGACGTCGCCATCGGCGGGTGGTTTCGGCTCGACACCGGCGCGGTGTTCCGTGCCGGGCGGACGCTGCGGACCCGCCGGCAGTGCTTCGAATCCCGCACGGGCGCAGAGTACCGCGTGCACGGCCTCGCCAGGGTCGAACCGGTCGCGCCGCCCGCGGTCAGCGGGTCTGCGGGGCGCCCTGTGGGGCGGCGTTCTGGGCGTTGCGGATGATCGTCTGGCCCTCGCGGATCACCTGGCCGGTCACCGCCTCGACCTTGGCCTTGTCGACCGAGATCTCGATGTTGCCGTTCGACTGGGTGATGTGGATGGCGCCGGCCACGACGAGGCCGCCGACGACGAGTCCGAGCAGGATCAGCGTGCGCATGAACGATTCTCCAGAATGATGCCGCGAAACGACCGCGGCCCCGGGAAGCTGCCCCGGGGCCGCGGAAGGTGGCAGAAAGCGCCCCGCCGGGCAACGCCGGTTTTCCGCGGTTATCTGGGCTGCGGCGTCAGCGGGTCGGCCGGGAATGCCGCCGGCGGAGGCTGTTGCCGTAGACGTGCAGCGGCCGGTAGGGCCGCTGCTCGATCGGCGTCGCCTTGATCTGCTCGCGGGTCTCGCCGAACGTGACGATCCGGGGATCGAAGCCCGTGCCGGCGGCGTCGGCCGTCGGGCAGGACAGGACCGCGGCCGCCATCAGGGCCGCGACGATGAGAGTGCGCATCGAAAGAGGGTTCCAGCGATGGTAGCCGCCACGAAGGGCGTCATCGGATCGCCGCGGAAAAAACTTCCGCCGCCGCGGCGGGCGCCGCGGCTCCGGCAGATCCGGCGCGTCCCCACCGGCGGCGGCGCTTGACGGCTCCCCCACTTTCGGACCGTGCTCGTCGGCGCGTCCGGCATGATCGACACTGCGATCGTCGCGTAACGCTGTATAGTGCGGCCATGGCGGGTCGAGTCGCATCGTGGACGTTCGTCGCCGCTGCGGCCGTGGCCGCAGTGAGTGGGCCCGCCTGCCGCGTCGCTGCCGACGAACCGTGGTCGCGGTGGCGCGGCACCGATGGTGCGGGGCAGGGGGGCGACGCGGTGTTTCCGCGGCAGTGGACCGCCGCCGACTGGGCGTGGACCGCCGACCTGCCGGGCCGCGGCAACGCCTCGCCCGTCGTCCGCGGCGGGCGGATCTTCACGGCGTCGGCCGACGAGGCCGCCGACATGCGGTTCGTCACCTGCCACGACCTGGCGACGGGCCGCCTCGCCTGGAAGCGGGACCTCCCCGGGCCGTTCGAGCGGCATCATGCCCACAACTCGTCGGCCTCGGGGTCGGTCGTCGCCGGCGCGGACGGCGTCTATTGGATGTGGGCCACGACCGCCGGCATCCATGTCGAGGCCTTCACGCACGACGGCGGGCCGCTCTGGCAGGCGGCCCTCGGCCCGTTCGCGGGCGAGCACGGCTCCGGTGCGACGCCCGCCCTGTGCGGCGACCTGCTCGTCGTGCCGATCGACCAGGACTGCACGAGTTTCGTCGCCGGGCTCGACGCCCGCTCCGGCCGGGAGCGGTGGCGGTTGCCGCGGGAGAGCGGCAAGGCGGGCTATGCGACGCCGCTCGTGATCGGCGCCGGCCCGGGCGGCCCGCTGGTCGTGCTGGCGAGCATGGCCCACGGCCTGACGGCCATCGATCCCGCGACGGGCCGCGTCGCCTGGGAGACCCGCTGCCTCCCGAAGCGGGCCGTGTCGTCGCCGCTGGCCGCCGCCGGCCTCGTGATCGCGACCTGCGGCGACGGCGGCGGCGACAACACGCTCGTGGCGGTCCGGCCGCCCGTCGGCGGCGGTGCGGCCGGGCCCGAGATCGCGTATCGGCTCGATCGGGGCGTCGCCCCCTACGTGCCGACGCCGGTGGCGTCGGGAGCGCATCTCTATCTGTGGGGCGATCGCGGCGTGGTGAGCTGCGTTCGAGCCGCGACGGGCGAGACGCTGTGGCGGGGGCGGGTCGGCGGCAACTTCTCGGCGTCGCCGGTCGTGGTGGGCGGCGCGGTCGTGAAC
>JBJTHX010000440.1:0-5042 GCA_046094745.1 Planctomycetia bacterium | reverse complement strand
CCGGCGGCAGCGGGGGTGGTGGGGAGGGAATCCATACAATAGCGGTCTACGACAAGGTAGCGGCCGCGTCCCGCTGCCGGAACGCCAAAAACTGCGGCCGCGGGACGCCGTCCGGCCCCCCATCCGCCAGGAGCATCACCGTGCTGGGAGCCATCGCCGGCGACGTCATCGGCTCGATCTACGAGCGCCGCGGCATCCGTTCCAAGGAGTTTCCCCTCTTCGGGCCGGCCAACCGCTTCACCGACGACACGGTCCTCACCTGTGCGGTCGCCGACCGGCTGCTCCACGGTGGCGACTACGTGCCGCTGTTCCACGACTACTTTCACCGCTACCCGAACGCGGGGTACGGGGGGACCTTCATCCGCTGGGCCTTCGCGCGGGTGACGGCGCCCTACGGCAGCTACGGCAACGGCTCCGCCATGCGGGTCAGTGCGGTCGGTCTGGCCTGCGACACGCTCGCGGCGACCATGGCCGAGGCGCAGGCCAGCGCGGCGGTGACGCACGACCATCCCGAGGGGATCCGCGGCGCCCAGGCCACGGCCGCGGCGATCTTCCTGGCTCGCACGGGTCACGACAAGGCCGCGATCCGCGACCACGTGACTCGCGAGTTCGGCTACGACCTGTCCCTGCCGCTCGCCGTGATCCGCGAGACGTACGCGTTCGACGTCACATGCCAGGGCTCGGTCCCGCAGTCGATCGTGGCGTTCCTCGAGTCGGAAGACTACGAGGACGCCGTGCGGAACGCGATCTCGCTGGCGGGCGACGCCGACACCATGGCCTGCATCGCGGGCGGCATCGCCGAGGCCTTCTATGGAGGCGTGCCCGAGCACGTCCGTCAGCCCACCCTGGAACGACTCGATCCCCATCTGCGGCGGATCGTCGCGGCCTTCTACGACCGCTTCGGCGACCGGCTGGCGGCGCACGGCCGTCCGCTATGACCGGGCCGCGAACCTTTCCGCCGTGCGGGCGATGCCGCACGCGAGGGGCACCGTCGGCCGCCAGCCGAGCAACTCGCCGGCCAGCCGCGCGTCGACGAGGCTCGACCGCAGGTCGCCGGGCCGGGCCGGGCCGTGCGCCGGCTGCGGCAGCGGGGCGGCGGCGCGGCGGCCCGCGGCCAGCTCGCCGATCGTGCGCCGCAACGCCGCCTCCAGATCGTTGACGTCGGTGCCGACGCCAGTGCCGATGTTGAGGCTCGTCAGCGACCGTGGCCGCAGGTCGGACGTGAGCGCCAAGAGGTTCGCCCGGGCCACGTCGGGCCCGTAGACATAGTCGCGGACATAGCGGCCGTCGCCGTTGATCGTGGCCGGCTCGCCGGCGAGCAGCTTCCGGCAGAAAATCGCCACCACGCCCGCCTCGCCGTGCGGGTTCTGCCGGGGGCCGTAGACGTTGGAGTAGCGGAGGGCCACGGCCGTGAGGCCGTGCTCGGCGGCATAGAACTTGAGATACCGCTCGCCCACCCACTTCGTGATCCCATAGGGGCTCACCGGGTCGGCCGGCGCGGTCTCGGGTGCCGGCGCGGTCACGTCGCCGTAGAGCACGCCCCCCGAGGAGGCGAACACGAACCGGCCGCATCGCTGCCGCACCGCCGCGTCGAGCACGTTGATCAGGCCGAGGCAGTTGACCTGGGCGTCGAACAGCGGCTCGCGGACCGAGCGGCTCACCGACATCTGTGCGGCCTGGTGGCAGACGGCGTCGGGCTGTTCGGCCGCGAACACCCGCTGCACGGCCGCACCGTCGACGATGTCGACCACGTGCAGCGGCACGCCCGCCGGGAGGTTCTCCCGCACGCCGCTGGAGAGGTCGTCGATCACGGCGACCGCGTGGCCCGCCTCGAGCAGGGCGTCGACGATGTGGCTACCGATGAACCCGGCGCCGCCGGTGACGACGATCTTCATGCTGCTGCCACGCGCGGTTGCGGCCTGCGGGCCGCCGCATGCTCCCCGGGTCGCCCAGAGCATACGGGCCGCTGCCGGCGGCCGTCACGCCGGACCGGCCGCGCGGCGGCGGGGAACCGCAGCCTTGCGGCCGGACGGTTTCCTGCCATATTTGGCCGTCCGGTCCCGATCCGCGATGTGCCCGCCATGAAAGTTCACGAGTTCCAGGCGAAGGATCTGCTGCGAGCCGCGGGCGTGCCCGTGCTGGCCGGCAAGGTCGCCCGCACGCCCGCCGAGGCTGCCGCCGCGTTCGCCGCACTTGGCACGCCGGTCTGCGCCGTCAAGGCGCAGATCCACGCCGGCGGTCGCGGCAAGGGGACGGTCCAGGGCGGCACCCAGCGGGGCGTGGAACTGGCGAAGTCCGCTGCCGACGCCGAGCGGATCGCCGCGGCGCTGCTCGGCAAGACGCTCGTCACCATCCAGACCGGGCCCGAGGGCCAGGTGGTCCGGCAGGTGTTCGTCGAGAGCGGCTGCGGCATCGACCGCGAGCTGTACTGCGCCGTGCTCGTCGACCGCCGCGCCGGCTCGCCGGTCCTGATCGCGAGCACCGCCGGCGGCGTGAACATCGAGGAGGTGGCGGCCGAGACGCCGGAACTGATCCTCTCCGAGCCCTTCGACCCCGACCGCGGGTTGGCGGCCTACCAGGCCCGGCTGTTGGCCGCGAAGCTCGGCCTGCCCCCGGCGGCCTGGCGGCATGCCGAGACCTTTTTCCGCCGGCTCTGCCGGGCCTTCGTCGATCTCGACGCCTCGCTGCTCGAGGTCAATCCGCTCGTGCTCACGAAGGACGCCACGCTCGTCGCGCTCGACGCCAAGATGACGTTCGACGACAACGCGCTCTTCCGGCATCCTGACGTCCAGGCCCTGCGGGACGAGTCCGAGGAGGAGCCGGCCGAGACCCGGGCCGCGGCGGCGGGCCTCTCCTACGTGAAGCTCGACGGCACGATCGGCTGCCTCGTCAACGGCGCCGGCCTGGCCATGAGCACCATGGACCTGGTCAAGCTCCACGGCGGCGAGCCGGCCAACTTCCTCGACGTGGGCGGCGGCGCCGACGTCAAGGCGGTGACCGAGGCCTTCCGCATCATCCTCTCCGACACGAACGTGAAGGCGATCCTCGTCAATATCTTCGGCGGGATCATGCGGTGCACGACGATCGCCAACGCCCTCGTCGAGGCCTCGAAGACGGTCGGCTTCACCGTGCCCCTGGTGGTGCGGCTGGAAGGCACCGAGGTCGCGGAGGGCAAGAAGATCCTCGCCACGAGCGGCACGCAGATCATCACGGCCGACGGCCTCACCGACGCGGCCAAGAAGGTCGTCGCCGCCAGCAAGACCTGAACCGCCCGCCCGTTTCACCCGCCACCGTGCGGCCCCACCCATGAGCATCCTCGTCAACCGCGACACCCGCGTCATCTGCCAGGGCATCACCGGCAAGGTGGGAGAGTTCCACACCCGGGGCTGCCTCGACTACGGCACACGGATGGTCGGCGGCGTCACGCCGGGCAAGGCGGGCGAGACGGTCGCCGGCCTCCCGGTCTTCAACACCGTCGCCGAGGCCCGCGACGCGACCGGCGCCAACGCCACCATGATCTTCGTGCCGCCGCCCTTCGCGGCCGACGCCATCCTCGAGGCGGTCGCCGCCGGCATCGAACTGGTGATCGCGATCACCGAGGGCATCCCGGTGCTCGACATGGCCCGCGTCCTGCCCGTCGTGAAGGATTCGGGGAGCCGGCTCGTGGGCCCCAACTGCCCGGGCGTGATCACGCCGGGTGAGTGCAAAATCGGGATCATGCCCGGCTACATCCACACCCCCGGCCACGTGGGCGTGATGAGCCGCTCCGGCACGCTCACCTACGAGGCCGTCTGGCAGCTCACCCAGATCGGCCACGGCCAGAGCACCTGCGTGGGCCTCGGCGGCGACCCGCTCGTCGGCTCCTCGTTCACGGACATCCTCGAACTCTTTCAGAACGACCCCGACACCCACGCCATCCTCATGATGGGCGAGATCGGCGGCAGCGCGGAGGAGGAGGCCGCCGAGTACGTGAAGCGGCACGTGACCAAGCCCGTGGCCGCCTTCATCGCCGGCCGCACGGCGCCCCCGGGCAAGCGGATGGGCCATGCCGGCGCGATCATCTCCGGCGGCAAGGGCACGGCCGAGGCCAAGCTCGAGGCACTGCGCGACGCGGGCATCGAGATCGCGGAGAGCCCGGCGGACATGGGGGCGGCGCTGGTGCGCGCGATCGCGCGGCGGGCGTAGGGCGGCCGCGTGGATCGGGCTGCCTGTGGCCGCGCGGTTGATGGACGCTGCAGCCCTGCGGGATGAAACCGGCAGAGAGCAAGCCGCCGGGGGGCGGTGAAACCCTCGGCTTCGGAGGCGAGGATACGCCAACTCGCCTCGGGTTCCCCCGACCCCCCGGCTCCTCGTCACTGGGGCGTGGTCCCTGCACTGGACGCACCCGCATTCGACAGCTCGACGGGCATGGGCAGCCCTCCCGGGGGCGTTGCGGGGAGAAGCCCGCCGGCCAGGCCTGGGGGGTAAGGTGAAATGATCGATTTCTCGCAGGGCCCGTGCCGTAGGGGTGACGGGGCTACACTTTCACCATGCGGATCGATCTTTTCATCCCCTGCTTCGTCGACCAGATGGCGCCGCAGGTGGGCATGGCCGCGGCCCGCGTGCTCGAGCGGCTCGGGCATGCCTGCGAGTTCCGCGCCGCCCAGACCTGCTGCGGGCAGCCGAGCTTCAACGCCGGCTACTGGGACGAGGCCCGGGCCGTCGCGATCCGCACCGTCGGCGTGTTCGCCGGGGCCGAGGCGGTCGTGGGGCCGAGCGGCTCCTGCGTGGCCATGCTGCGGGTTTTTTATCCGCAATTGCTCGCCGGCACGCCCCACGAGACCGCCGCCCTCGACCTGGCCGCGCGGACGTTCGAGTTCGGTGAGTTCCTCGGGAAGAAGCTCGGTGTCACTGACGTCGGGGCCCGCTTTCCCCACCGCGTCACCTACCACGACGGCTGCCACGGCCTGCGGGAGTTGCGGGTGAAGGAGGAGCCGCGACTGCTCTTGAAGGCCGTCCGCGACCTCGAGCTCGTGGAATGCGACGAGCCGGAGAGCTGCTGC
>JBJTHX010000439.1:0-3985 GCA_046094745.1 Planctomycetia bacterium | reverse complement strand
GGCAACGTTGATCTTCTGGCTCGGCCGTCATCGGTTCGTGCCCGTGCCCCCGCGCGGGCCCGCCTCCTTCCGCGAGACGTTCGGGCCCGAGGGGCTCGCCGGCATCGCGCGGCGGCTGCCGCTCTACCTGCTGGTCGCGGTCTTCTGGTCGCTCTACGACCAGACCGGCGGCGCGTGGGTGCAGCAGGCCGAGCGGCTGGACAGGCGGTTCCTCGGCATCGACTGGCTCGCCAGCCAGATCCAGGCCGTCAACCCGCTCCTGGTGCTGCTCTTCATCCCGTTGTTCGGGCTCGTGATCTACCCCGTCGTCGGCCGCGTCTGCGACTTCACGCCGCTGCGACGGATTCTCCTCGGCTTCGCGCTCACGGTCGCGGCCTTCGCGATCTCGGCCGTCGCCCAGGGCCGGATCGACGCCGAGGCGGCGCGGCTGGCGGCGGCCGACCTCGGGCCGGAGGCCGCCCGCTGGCCCTCCGTCGGCTGGCAACTGCTGGCCTACGTCGTGCTCACGGCCGCCGAGGTGCTCGTGTCGATCACCTGCCTGGAGTTCAGCTACACCCAGGCCCCGCCCCAGATGAAGTCGCTGGTCATGAGCCTCTATCTGCTCAGCGTGTCGCTGGGGAACCTGTTCACGGCGGCGGTCAACGCCGTCACGCGGGATGCCTCCGGGGAGTCGACGCTCACGGGGGCCTCCTACTACTGGTTTTTCACCGCCTGCATGGCGGTGGCCACGGCCCTGCTGTTGCCCGTCATCTGGTGGTATAAACCGAAGGAGTACCTGCAGCAGGAGGCGGATACCAGGCCCCCCTGAACCGTCGCGCCATCAGCATGATCCCCCGCCCCACCCTGCCCCGCCGTTCGTTCCTGGCCACCGCGGCCGCCGCCGTGGCCGGCCCGCTCGCGAGAGGCACGGCCCGCGCCGCTCCCGCCGCCGCGCCGGCGAAACAGCCGCCGTTCCGGATCTCGCTCGCGGAATGGTCGCTGCACCGCACGCTGTTGGCCGGCAAGCTCGACAACCTCGACTTCCCCAAGACGGCGAAGCGGGACTTCGGCATCGAGGCGGTCGAGTACGTCAACCAGTTCTTCAAGGACAAGGCGCAGGACGCCGGCTACCTCGCCGAACTGGCGAAGCGGGCGGCCGACGAGGGCGTGACCAACGTGCTCGTGATGTGCGACGGCCTCGGCAACCTCGGCGACCCCGACGACAAGGCCCGCACCAAGGCGGTCGAGAACCACTTCCCCTGGGTCGAGGCGGCGAAGCGGCTCGGCTGCCACTCCATCCGGGTCAACGCCGACAGCAAGGGAGGCTACGAGGAGCAGCAGAAGCTCGCGTCCGACGGCCTCTCCCGGCTGGCGGAGTTCGCCGGTCAGATGCAGATCAGCGTGCTCGTGGAGAACCACGGTGGGCTGTCGAGCAACGGCGACTGGCTGGCGGGCGTCATGAAGCTCGTGGGCCTGCCCAACTGCGGCACGCTCCCCGACTTCGGCAACTTCTACGACTACGACCGCTATCGGGGCGTGGAGGAACTCATGCCCTTCGCCAAGGGCGTGAGCGCCAAGAGCCACGAGTTCGACGCCGCAGGCGACGAGATCCGCACCGACTACGGGCGGATGCTGCGGATCGTGGTCGCGGCGGGCTACCGCGGCTGGGTGGGCGTGGAGTACGAGGGCAACGCCCTGTCCGAGCCCGAGGGCATCCGCGCCACGACGAAGCTCCTCGACCGGGTCCGGGCGGAACTCGCCTGACGGCTCACCGCAGCTCCAGGTCGACGACCACGGGAAAGTGGTCGGAGACGTCCAGGTCGATCGCGTGGCAGATGAACGCGCGGCGGATGCCCGCCTCCAGCTCGCGCGGCAGGAGCACGTGGTCGATGAGGGTGAAGACGTCGTCACCGTCGGGGCCGTCGTTCTCGTTGAAGTCCCAGTGCGAGCTGTAGCGGTCGGCCACCCGTGGGATGGCGCTGGCGGCATTGACGAGTTCCGCACCCGGCCGGTCTGGATCGAAGTCCTTCAGGTCGCGGAGCACGGTCGTGCGGGTCTTTCGCCGCTTGTCGGCCATCGGCACGTCGGGGTCGTAGTCGTTGAGGTCGCCGAGCACGATCGGCAGGTAGCCCTTGGCCACGATCTTGCGGCGCACGATGTCGCGGACGATCCGGGTCTCGGCCGCCCGCTGGGCGTTGCTGCCGGGGTCGTCGGGATTGCTCTTGAGGTGCAGGCCGAGCACGGCGATCTTCCGCCCGCAGACCGTGAAGTAGGCCAGCGCATGCCGCTGCAGCACGGCCTCCTCCCTGCGCTCCGCGCCGCGGTCGTCGGTGAACGTGTACGCCTGCCGCAGCCAGGCGTCCTCCGCTTCACCGGCACGCTCCGCGGCTTCGGCCTTCGCCTCCCGGGCGGACTTGCGGGCCGGCACGTGGATCGCGATCCGCCGGCCGTCCACCTCGTCCGGCTCCAGCCGGGAGAAGATCGCCACGTCGAACCCCGAGTAGGCGTCACTGCCGTCGACATGCCAGCCGCGGAAGTCGGGCATGCCCTTCTCGCGCACCACCGCCGCCACGGCCTCGACGCCCGCCGCGGAGACGACTTCCGGCATCACCAGGATGTCGGGGGCGAGCGTTTCGATCACCGCGGCGATCCGCTCGACGTGCCGCCGGCGGGCGGGCTCGAACCGGAACCGCGACAGCCGCGGCTGGTCGCCGGCCACCGCCAGGTTCTCCGCGTTGAAGCAGACGATCCGCAGTCGGCACGGGCCGCCGTCCGGCTGCGGACCAGATGTCTCCCCTGCCCGTACGGCCACCGACAACAGGCAGGCCGCCGCCACGGCCGCGGCCCCGCGCACACGGCGGCGCCACGGCGTCACGAACCGCTGTTGACCGCGCGTGGCCATCGCCTAAGATTTCGCTCCGCTCCTGCCCTGCACCGTTGACGCACACCACGATGCCCAGACGCGACACCGCGTTCCCAGAGGATACCGCAGCCGAACGTCGCCGTCTGCCGCCACTGGCCCGCCTGGTGCGGTTCGGCGAGACCCATGTCGGCCGTGGCGTGTTCGCCCGCCGCCCGCTGCGGTCCGGGATGATCCTGGCGGAGGTCGAGGGGCGGATCCTCGTCGAGCCGCCCGCGGATTCCAGCTACGTCATGGAACTGGGCAGCGGCCGGCTGCTCGATCCGGCGGCACCGCTGCGGTTCGTCAACCACAGTTGCGATCCCAACTGCGAACTTTTCTACTGGGAGGAAGACGCCCGGAATTTCGAGGATGACCGGCTGTGGCTGCAAACGATCCGCCCGATCGCCGCGGGCGAGGAATTGTCGATCGACTACGCCTGGCCGGCGGACGCGGCGATCGCGTGCCGGTGCCGGGCGGTGAACTGCCGCGGCTGGATCGTGGATCCGGCCGAACTCGACCAGATCGTGCCGAGCCGGGACCCGGGGGCCGGAACCTGACAGGAGCACGCGGCCGGCTGTGGGCCGGCTGGCTCCTGGCCGCCGTGGCCACCGCCGTCGCGGTCTGCGGGGTGTCGCGGCTGCGGATCGACGACGACCTGCGGGCGTTGGTGCGGGATTCGAGCGTGGATTTTCGGCTGCTCGACGAGGTGGCCGGCCTGTGCGGCGCGCCGGACCGCGACTGCCTCGTGCTGGCCGACGCCCGCGGGGGCGACATTTTCGCCGCCGCCGCGCTCGATGAACTCCGCGGCCTCGTGAAGCGGCTCGCGGCCGTGCCGGGGGTCGAGGAGGTCCGGTCGATCTTCGACGTCCGCCGCCAGGGCGCCGCCGGGGCCCTCCTGCCGGTCATTCCCCGGGCCACGCAGCTCGACGACGAAGCCCGCGAGGCGGCCCGCAGCCGGGCCGTGGATCACCCGCTCGTCGCCGGCCACCTGCTCTCGCGGGACGCCAACGCCTCGCTCGTCCTCGTGCGGCTCGTGCCGGAGGCGGATCGTCCGCCGCTCCTGCCGCAGGCCGTGGCGGCGATCGAGGCCGCCGTGGCGGCGGC
>JBJTHX010000438.1:0-4075 GCA_046094745.1 Planctomycetia bacterium | reverse complement strand
GCGGTGGGAGTGTGAACGCGTAGCGGCCGTCGTCGAGCGGCGCAGCCAGCGGCTTCTGCCGGCCGATCCGCACCGCGGCCGAGTCGGGCTGCCGCAGCGTGTCGGCGCTGAGACCGACGACCAGGCTCGCCGGCTCGCCGTGGGGCACCACGACGGCCGCGGGCAGCTTCTCGACCCGCGTGAACGTGTACCGGTCGATGTTCCGCCACGGGGCGAGGAACCGCGCCCAGGCGTTGGCGGCGGCGGCGGGCACGAGCACCGCCGCGAGCACGGCCGCCGCCACGGGCAAGGCGGCCAGCGCCATCCACAGCCGGTGCCGCGCCCGCGGGACCGCCGCGGTGAAGTCGTACCGCGCCGACTGCGCGGCCACCTGGCCGACGGCCGCGGCACACAACTCCCGCGACCGGCCCGACTCCCCGGCGGCCCGGCCCGCGGAGAACTCCCGCACGATCTCGATGATGCCCAGCAACTGGTCACCGAGGCTCGGGAAACGCCGCGCGATCAGCCGCGCCACCTGGTCGAGCGCCCGATGGCCCCACACCCAGCGGTGGATCGCCAGCGGCACGACGGCACAGGCCGCCACCGCGGCCGCCCACACGCCCAGCCGCAGCCACCGCGGCGTTTCGACGATCCGGTCGAGGCCGAAGACGATCGCGTAGCCGAGCAGGAACCCGAACAGGCCGCCGCACACGGCCTCGATCGACTTGATCCGCCAGACGAGCCGGCGGAAGGCATGCAGCCGCTGCTCGAGATCCACGGGCAGCGTGATCGGCCGATCCCGTTCACTGGTTTCCATCGCACCGTTCGCCGTGCTCATGTTGGCTTCTCCCGGACCCACGCCACTCCGCACACCCGCCGTCAGACCAGTCCCTGCCGCTTCCGCAGCACCCAGAACAGGCCGAGCATGCCCACGATCGCCAGGGCCACCGCCGGGTGGCACCACAACTGCAGCCGGCGCACGCTCGGGGGCGGCTCCGGCAGCGTGGCGAGTGATTCGATGATCGAGGCGATCTCACCCGGCGGAACGAGCCGCCCCTTCGTCACCTGGGCGATCTCCGCCAGGACCTCGGGCCGGGCCGCCCGGCCGATCCCCTCGGCCGCCTGCCCCTGCACGAAGAACGAGGCGTCGAGCACGTCGCCGGTCTCCTTGCAGGCCAGCCGCACCGCGTGCTTGCCGGGCTCGTGGGGCGTGAAGCTCGCCGCGAAGACGCCCCACTCCCCCTCGCCGGCCGGCGGCACGAACCGCACCGTCTCGACCGCGCCGGAGGGCGCCGTGATCCGCGCGGCCACCTCGCCCCGCGAGAGGGGCTCGCCGCTGGCCTGGGCCACGCGGGCGTCGAGGGCGAGCGACTGGCCGAGCTGCGGCTGCTCCGGGGCGAAGGCGAGACTCATCCGCTCCCCCTTGGCCATGTTGCGGCGGTAGGCCATCCAGCGGACAACCTGGCCCCAGAACCGGTAGTGGTACTTGTCCTCGACCCCCTTCCGCCAGCGCCAGGCGCCGTCGGTCGCCATGTAGAGCACCTTGCCGGCGCCGTAGGTCCGCGTGACGAGCAGGGGAATCCGCCCGTACTCGTTGCCAGCATCCTCGTGCACGGCGAGCACCTCGCTGCCCGCCTTGGCGCGGAGCACCGGGCCGTACCACTGCACGCCCGGCAGGCTCTCCCAGACGGCCACGTTCTCGGCGCCGGAGTCGGCGAGCTTGGTAAGCAGGCTCTTGCGGCCGGCCTCGGTGAGCACGAGTTTCCGGGGCCCGTCGCTGCTGGCACCCTCCGCGCGAAGCTGGTCGGTGACCACGGGGCAGAGATCCTCGAGCGCCGACCCGGCAAGCGAGGCCTGCTCTCCCCGCCAGCCCGGGATGAAGACCAGGCCGCTGGCCTGGAACTCGACGAGCCCCTTGAGCAGCCGGCAGTCCTCCTCGGTGAGCTGGTCCGGCCCGACGCCCACGTCGCCGAGGAAGACCACGTCGAACTTCGACAGTTCGTCGAGGCCGGCGGGAAACTTCTGGATGTAGTCCTTGTTGCCGCCGCCCCGCTTGGAGAGGCCGGGCTGGAAGAGCAGGCAGGAGACCTCGACGCCGGGATCGCGGGACAGGGCGTTGCGCAGGTAGCGGTATTCCCACCGCGGGATGCTCTCCACCACGAGCACCTGGAGCTTCTCCTGCCGCACCGCGATCGGCGCCGTCCGCTGGTTGTTGTCGGCGAGCAGCTCGCCCTCCTGCTTCGGCACCGTCACCGTGACCGTGTAGTCGCCCACGTCCCGCGGGGTCCAGTAGATCCAGTCGGTGGCGGTGCCCATGGCCGGCAGGCGGACCTCCTTGCGGAGCACCTCGCCGCTGGAGGCCTTGAAATCGACGACCACCACCCGCTCCGTCGGCAGCGAGGAGTTGATCGTGAAGGGCACGCGGACCGGCTTGCCCACCACGCCCACCGTGGGACAGTCGAGGCTCGTGAAATCGACGTCGGGCAGTTTCGTCTCGCTGCCCACGGCCACGGCCAGAACCGGCACCCCCGCCAGCCGCAGGGCCTGGGCCGCCTCGGACGGCGCCGGGCCCGCGTTCCAGTCGCCGTCGCCGACGAGCACGATGCTCCGCAGGTTGTCGAACCGCTCGGTGGCCGTGGCCAGCGGCTCGGCATAGTCGCTCCCCGCGGCGGTCGGCACCGGCGAGAAGGCCGAGATCTCGACCTGGTACCGCTCCGCGAGGGGCTTCCAGAAGTCGCTGGTCGTCAGCTCGGCGACGGCGTCCCGCCGGGTCCGCGGCTCCGCGGCCGCCGCACCCGTGGTCACCACGTCCTGCGTGTCCATGCTCCGCGATGCGTCGTGCAGCACGGCGATCGTCGGCTTGTCGTCGGGCCGGTATTCCTGGACCCATTCGGGCTGGTTGAGCAACAACGCCACCAGGCCCACGATCGCCAGCCGGAGCAGTTCGGGCAGCCCCTGGCCCGCGGCATAGCCGCTCCGCCTCCAGGCCAGCAGGCAGACCACCGCGGTCAGGCCGACGAGCGCGGCCGAGAGACCGAGCGTCCACGGCGTCGTGAAGAAGCGGAAGCCCTCGAACTGGGTCATGTCGCCGCCTCCAGCGGCCGCATGCCGGCGAGGAGCGGACGCTCGGCCGCGGCCGGCTTCGGCAGGCACAGCAGCCCCTCGGCGACCAGGGCCAGCACCATCGCGATCAGGAAGGCCCGCCAGATCTCCTGCACCAGGCTGTCGGTGCTCCCTGCCTTGCCGGTGAGCCGCGCGTAGGAGAGGTCGCGGAACAGGCCGTCGATCCGCTCGTCGGCCGCGATCCGGCCGGCGTCCTCGTCGGCCGGCCGGTTCACCGCCACGAGCCGCTCGCCCGCCGCGAACACGCCGGCATGCCGGCCGATATCGGTGGCCAGGCTGTCGCTCGGGCCCCCCAGCCGCGGCCACACCGCACCCGTGGCGGCGAGCACGGCGGCCGCCGGCCCCGCGTCGAGCTGCCGCGCCCGGCCGAGGCCGGCCGCGCCCCTGTCGATCGCCCGCTGCACCAGGGCATAGAGCACCACGCCCTCGCTGGCGAGCGTGGAATCACGGCCGTTGGGCGTGGTGGCGCAGAAGTAGACGCCGCCCGCCTTGTCGGGCACCCGGACGATCAACGGCGCGGCCTCGGGCAACGACGCCAGGGGCACGTGGTCGCCGCCGAGGCCGCAGGAGCGGAAGACCTGCAGTTCGCCCACCGGCAGGGCGGCCCCGGACACCGTGTTGGCGAGCAGGTCCTGGTCGGTGCGCCACGCGGCGGGCTTCACCGCCTGGGGGTGATTCTTCCACTCCGTCCAGCGCGTGCCCGCGAACGCGTCGGCCGTCGGCACCTCCGGCGGAAAGAACACGACCTGGCCGCCGCGGGCGACGAAGGCCTCGATCTGCTGGGCGTCCGCGGCCACGGGCAGCGGCCCCTGCCAGAGCACGACCGCCGTCTCGTCGAGCAGCGCGGTGGCGAACGCCCCGGGCTCGACCACCTCGGCCGCCGCCTTCAGTTCCTTCTCGGGCGGAATGCCCGCCAGCAGCGCCAGCCAGCGCCGCGCGGCCTGGTCCTCGGCGACGATGACCGACTTCCGCG
>JBJTHX010000437.1:0-4485 GCA_046094745.1 Planctomycetia bacterium | reverse complement strand
GCCCACCTCCGCCAGCTCGCCCGGGAGCCCGACACGCTCATCGCCCGCCGGCACGGCGGTCTGGCGGCCGTCGAGGTGTCGCGGCCAGCGGCGCGATGGCCAGCACGATCCCCAGGTTGGCGTTCGACCGCGTCACCGCGGCCGACGCGGCGACGGCCACGAGAATCGTCCGGCCGAGCGGCGCCTCCGCCGCCCGCTCGAACACAGGCGCGATCGCGACGGCGGCCGCCACGAGGTCCGCATGCGCGAGGTCGGGAAACGCGGCGCCGGGATGGACGTTGCCCGGCTTCGGTGCCGACGCCTCGAGGATGCAGGCGGCGCCGGCGGCCCAGCCGCGGCCGTCGGGCGGGACCGCGGTCGCCAGCCGCGCCAGGCCGTCGCCGACGGCCCGCGACCAGGCGTCCTCGGGCGGGCCGACTTTCGAAATGGGTGAGGACGTGCTGGTCATCGCGTGCAGGCGTCGCCGGTCTGGAACGCGGTCAGCGTGCGGCCGATCACCGCGGGAAGTCGCCGCGGCTGGACGAACGCCGCCCGGCCGCTCAAATCACCCGGCATCGCAGGGTAGACTTGCCGCACCGGCGGTGGCCGCCGGCGGACACGGATTGTGGCATGGCAACGGTCGTCGACGAACCCGGCACGAGCACGCTCGGGCCGGAGTGCTTCCTGAACCGGGAATTGAGCTGGCTGGAGTTCAACCTCCGCGTCCTGGAGGAGGCCGAGAATCCCGAGAACCCGCTCATGGAGCGGCTGAAGTTCCTCGCGATCTTCAGCTCCAACCTCGACGAGTTCTTCATGGTCCGCGTCTCGGGCCTCCGGGAGCAGGCGTTCGGGGAAAGCGCGCCGCAGGACTACGCCCCGGACGGGATGACCGCCATGGAGCAGCTGCGGGCGATCGCCGCCCGGACCCAGGAACTGGTGGCCCGCCAGTACCGCTGCCTGCGGGACAGCATCGCTCCCGGCCTCGAGGCCGAGGGCTTCCGCCTGCTCCGCTACGCCGATCTCGCCGGCGGGCAACGGGAGCAGGTCGACCGGTTCTTTCGCGAGCGGGCCCTGCCGATCCTCACCCCGATGGCCGTCGATCCGGCCCATCCCTCGCCCCGGTACCACAATCGCGGCCTGTACCTGGGGGTGATGCTCAACCGCACCGAGGGGCTGGGGCCGAAGCGGATGTTCGCCGTGGTGCAGGTCCCGCAGGTCCTGCCGCGGGTCGTGACCGTGGACGGCGGCGAGCCGGGGACGCGGTCGTTCGTGATGCTGGAGGATGTCGTCTCCGCGCGGCTGCCGGAGTTGTTCGGTGGATTCGACGTGGAGACGTGGAGCGCCTTCCGCATCACGCGGGACAGCGACCTCGAACTGTTGGAGCAGGAGTCGGACGACATGCTCAAGCTCATCGAGGACCGGCTCAAGGCCCGCCAGCGGGGCCAGGCGGTGCGGATCGAGATCGCCGCGCGGGCGGACGACGCCATCGCCCGCATGATCATCGACGAGGAGGGGTTGCACGGCGGGACCGGCACCGCCGACGGCAACTACAGCGAGGTCTATCGGATCGACGGGCCGCTCGACCTGACGGCGACCTGGGAACTGTACCGGCTCGCGGGCTACGACCGGCTCCACGACAAGCCGTTCACCCCACGGGTTCCGCGGGGGCTCGATCGCCGCGGCGGCGACATCTTTTCCGCCATCGCGCAGCGGGACATCCTCCTCCACCATCCCTACGAGTCGTTCGATCCGGTCGTCGAGTTCGTGACCAGCGCCGCGGCGGATCCACGGGTGCTGGCCATCAAGCAGACGCTCTACCGGACCAGCGGCGACTCGCCGATTCCCCGGGCGTTGATCGCCGCCGCCGAGTCGGGCAAGCACGTGACCGCGCTGGTCGAGCTCAAGGCCCGGTTCGACGAGGCCAACAACGTGAGTTGGGCGCGGCAGATGGAGCGGGCCGGCGTGCACGTGGTATTCGGGTTTCTCGACCTCAAGACCCACTGTAAGGTGTCGCTCGTCGTCCGGCAGGAGGGAAACGGCCTGAAGCGCTACGTCCACCTGGGCACCGGCAACTACAACCCGACGACGGCCCTGATCTACACCGACCTCGGCATGTTCACGGCCGACGAGGCCGTCGCGGAGGACGCCTCGGCGCTCTTCAACCTGCTGACGGGCTATTCCCAGGGCCATGCCTGGCAGCGGCTGATTGTCGCCCCCAACGACCTGCAGCGGCGGACGCTGGAACTGATCGACGGCCAGGCCCGCCGGGCCGCGGAGGGGCGGCCGGCGCGGATCTTCGCCAAGCTCAACGCGCTCGTCGACCATCGCATCATCGAGGCGCTCTACCGGGCCAGCCAGGCGGGCGTGCCGATCGACATCATCCCCCGCGGCATCTGCTGCCTGCGGCCGGGGGTGCCGGGCCTGAGCGAGACGATCCGCGTCCGCAGCATCGTCGACCGCTTCCTGGAGCACAGCCGGATCTTCGTCTTCGGTCCGGACGAGGAGGCCGAGGTCTTCCTCGGCAGCGCCGACTGGATGCCGCGGAACTTCCATCGCCGGGTGGAGGTGATGTTTCCGCTGCTGGCGCCGGACATCCGTCAGCGGGTGCTTCGCGAGATCGTGCCGATCTACCTGGCCGACAACACCCGGGCGCGGCGGCTCGGCCCCGACGGCGTCTTCCAGTTGCTCCACCCGGGGCCCGACGAGCCGGCCCGGCGGTGCCAGTTGGAGTTCCTCGAGCAGCGGCCGCTCGTCACGGCGGGTGAAGGCGAGCCGGCCACCGGCTGACCCGCCGGTCGCGGCCGTCCTTGTGCGGCGCGGAAGGCTGGTAGAATCCTCGACGCATCGGCTGATCGAGCATCTCCAGGGCCCGTTCGATGGCGGAGGACCACTACCAGACGCTGGGTGTGCCGCGGACCGCGTCGGCGGAGGACATCCGCAAGGCCTACCGGGAACTGGCCCGCAAGTACCACCCCGATCTGCATCCGGACGACGAGGCGGCGAAGGAGAAATTCAAGAAGGTGCAGGCGGCCTTCGACGTGCTCAACGATCCCAGCAAGCGGGAGATGTACGACCGCTACGGCAGCGCCTTCGAGGGCGTGGGGCCGGGCGGCCCGGGCGGCGGCTGGGGCGGTGGTCCCTTTCCCGGAGGCGGTGGTTTTCCGGGTGGGGGTGAGATCGATCTGGAGAGCCTGTTCGGCGGGGCCGGTGGATTCGGCGACCTGTTCGGCGCCGGCAGGGCCCGCGGCGGGCGCGGCCGCAGGCGGGCCGCCCAGGCGCCGGGCGAGGACGTCTCGGCGCGGATCGAGATTCCCTTCCGGCTCGCGATCGACGGGGGCAAGGCCGACGTGCGGGTCGATCGCGGCGGCAAGACGGAGACGATCAGCGTGACGATCCCCCAGGGCCTGCCTGACGGCGCGCGGATGCGGCTGCGGGGTCAGGGCCTGCCCGGCACGGGCGGCGGCCCCGCGGGCGACCTGCTCTTGGATGTGCGGGTGCAGCCGCACCCGATCTTTCGCCGCGACGGCGACACGCTCGAACTCACGCTGCCCGTGTCGCTGGCCGAGGCGCTCGAGGGGGCGAAGGTCGACGTGCCGACGCCCTGGGGCACGATCGCCCTGCGGGTGCCGCCCGGCACGTCCGGGGGCCGCAAGCTGCGGGCCGCCGGCATGGGCGTGCGGCACGCCAACGGGGCCAAGGGCGATCTCATCGCCGAGGTCCAGATCACGCTCCCAGCGGCCGCCGATGCCGCCGCGTCGGCCCGCCTGCTGGAGGCCGCGAAGGCGACCGAGGCGGGCGCGGCGAACCCCCGGGCACAACTGCGGTGGTGACGCCTGCCAAGCGAGGGCTGCCGAAGTCGCGCCGCCTCGTGCGGCCGGCCGACTTCACCCGCGTGTACGCGGCCCGCCGCTCGGCGGCCGCGGGGCCGCTCGTCGTCTATGCATTGCCCCATGAGTCGGGTGGGGGAGTGCGGCTCGGCCTGTCGGTGTCGCGGCGGATCGGGAACGCGGTGGTGCGGAACCGCTGGAAGCGGCACCTGCGGGAGTCGTTCCGGCTCGTCCAGGAAGAGTTTCCCGCCGGGCACGACCTCGTGGTCGTGGTCCGCTCGGGCCTGCCGCCCGCGGGTGCCGAGGGACTCGGGCGGACCGGCGCATCCCTCGTGACGCTGGCGGGCCGCGCAGCCCGCCGCGGCCGCTGACCATGGACGCCATCGGCAGGTTCTGCGCGGCGCTCGGCCGGGCCTGCGACCGCGCGGCCGTCGCCGTGCTCGTGGGGTTGGTCGCCGCCGACACGCTTGCGATCAGCCCCTGGCTCGGCCGCCAGTGCCGGTACGAGCCCCCCTGCAGCGCCTACTTCCGGCAGGCCGTCGAGAAGCACGGCGCGATCCGCGGCACGATCAAGGGCCTGCTCCGCATCTGCCGCTGCCATCCCTGGCATCCGGGTGGCTACGATCCGCCGTGATCGATCGGCTCTGGAGCTGGTGCATTGTGTGCCGGAGCATCGCGG
>JBJTHX010000436.1:0-4589 GCA_046094745.1 Planctomycetia bacterium | reverse complement strand
CGTCGGCAGGCCGGAGGACGATATGGCCGGCACCAGGCTGCAGCACCTGTTCGTGGCGGGACGGCCCTTTCGCGACCGGTCGATCCTCCATGCCGTGCAGGAGGCCTATCGCGGCCTCCTCCTCACGGGCCGGCAGCCGATCGTCTTCCTGCACTTCGACCTGCCGCCGGACATGGTCGACGTCAACGTGCACCCCGCCAAGATGGAGGTGCGCTTCCGCGACCCGGCGCGGCTCTATCGGCTCGTGCTTTCGACGCTCCGGTCGAAGTTCCTGGCCAGCGACATGGGGACGAGGCTCGTGCCGCCCACGGCCCCGGAGGCCGGTCGCGGCAGCGGGGAATCGTCGTGGACTCCCCCGGAGTTGTTCACGCCGGCCGCTTCCGTGCCGGGTGGGGCGGCCCCCGGGTGGATGGCAGCGCCGGCAATCCCGGCCTGGGAGGCCGCCGAGCCGGCCGTGGCAGCCAGCCCGGGCGAGCGGGCGGTGCAGATGCACGACCGCTACATCGGGGTGGAGACGGCCGATGGCATCGAGGTCATCGATCAGCATGCGCTGCACGAGCGGCTGCTCTACGAGCGTCTCAAGGCCTCCGTGGCGGCGGGGTCGGTGGAGGCCCAGCGGCTGCTCGTTCCGGAGCGGCTCGACCTGTCGCCGGCGGAGATGGAACTCGTCGCCGAGCACACCGATACGCTCGGCGCGGCCGGCATGCAGGTCGAGGCGTTCGGAGGGTCGACCGTGATCGTCACGTCGAAACCCGTACTGGCCGGCAAGACGCCCGCGGCGACGCTCGTCCGCGAGGTGCTCGACCGCCTGTCGGCCGCCTCGGCATCCGGGCAGATGCTCGTGGACGAGGTCCTGCACGGTATGGCCTGCAAGGCGGCGATCAAGGCGGGCGATCCGCTCTCGCCCGCCGAGGTCGAAGCCCTGGTCCGCGACCGGCGGGTCGTGGCCGAGTCGCACCACTGTCCGCACGGGCGGCCCACGTCGCTGACGCTCACGCGTCGCGATCTCGACCGCCAGTTCCGCCGCACCTGAGCCTGCTTCATCGGGGGGATCGCATGATCTGCGTGAGCATCGGACGGGGCCGGCACCGGCACGTCATCGCCGAGCACAAGCATCTGGCCGACAACGGGATCGGCCTGGTGGAGTTGCGGGTGGACTACATCCAGGGACCCGTACAGATCAAGCGGCTGCTCAAGGACCGGCCGTGCCCAGCGATCGTCACCTGCCGCCGGGACAGCGAGGGTGGCCGGTGGGAGCAGTCGGAGGAGGCCCGCCTGCTGCTGCTCCGGACGGCCATCGTCGAGGGGGCCGACTACGTCGACCTCGAGGACGACATCGCGGCCAAGGTGCCCCGCTACGGAAAGACGAAGCGGATCATCAGCCACCACGACTTCGGCAAGACTCCGGCCGATCTCACACAGCTCCACAAGCGGCTCGCCGCGCTGGACGCCGACGTCGTCAAGATCGCCACGATGGCGAATCATCCCACCGACAACCTGCGGATGCTCGAACTCGTGCGGGCGAGCAAGGTGCCGACGGTCGGCATCTGCACGGGCGACATCGGCGTGCCGACGCGGATCCTCGGCGGGCGGGCCGGGGCGCCCGTCACCTTCGCCCCCTACCAGGAGGATCGTGTCCTGGGGCCGGGGCAGATCGGCTGGCGGCAGATGCGGGACGTCTACCGGTACGACGCGATCTCGGAGGCGACGCGGATCTACGGCGTGGTCGCCGATCCGGTCGCCCACAGCCTCAGTCCGGTCGTGCACAACGCCGCCCTGGCGGCGGCCCGCATCGACGCGGTCTACGTCCCGTTCCGCATTCCGGCCGAGCAGTTCGACGAGTTTCTCACGCGGGCCGGCCGGTGGCCGCTGGCCGGGCTCAGCGTGACCATTCCGCACAAGGAGGCGGCGCTGAAGCATTGCCGGCAGCAGGACGAGCTCGTCAAGTCGATCGGGGCCGCCAACACGCTGTCGTTCGATGCCGCGGGCATCGCGGCCCGCAACACCGACGCGACTGCTGCGGTCGAGAGCCTCGATGCGGCGATCGCGGAGCAGGAACATCTCGCCTCCGCGAGCGGCATGCCCGTGAAGACGGCGATCGTGCTCGGCGCCGGCGGGGCCGCCCGCGCGGTGGCCTTCGGCCTCAAGCGCAAGGGAATCGACGTCACGGTCACGTCGCGGACGCAGGAGCGGGCCGAGCGGATCGCGGCCGAGGTGGGCTGCAAGGCGGTCGGCTGGAACTCGCGGTACCGGCTGCCGTACGACTGCCTCGTCAACGCCACTCCCGTCGGCATGCACCCCAACGTGGACGAATCCCCCTTCGACAAGGACCACCTCCGGCCCTACATGATCGTCTTCGACACGGTCTACAATCCGGAGAACACGCTGCTCGTGAAGGAGGCGCGGTCGGTCGGCTGTCGCACGATCACGGGCGTGGACATGTTCGTCCGACAGGCGGCCATCCAATTTCGCATCTGGCACGGCGTCGATCCGGCGCCGCAGGTGATGCGGGAGGCGTTGAAACGGGCCACCGCTTCCGCGAAACAGGTCTCCTAGGGAAGCCGATGCCACGCGTCACGCTGATCGGCTATCGTGGTACGGGCAAGTCGACGGTCGCCGCGATCCTCGCCACGAGGCTCGGCCTGCCCTGGCTCGACGCCGACGCCGTGCTCGAGGAGCGGGTTGGCAGTCCGATCGCCGTCCTCGTGGAACGCCAGGGTGAGGCGGCGTTCCGGGACGCGGAAGCCGAGGTGCTTCGTGACCTGTTGCCCGATTTCGCCGGCGTGCTCGCCACGGGCGGGGGCGTCGTGCTGCGGCCCGAGAATCGGCGACTGCTGCGCGAGTCGGGCGGGCCCATCGTCTGGCTGACCGCCCCGGCCGACGTGATCCGTCGCCGCCTCGCCGCCGATCCGCACACGCCGTCGCGGCGGCCGGCCCTGCACGGCGTCGATCCCTTGGCGGAGGTGGATGCGGTGCTCACGGCCCGCGGACCGCTGTACCAGGCCACGGCCGACGTCGCCTTCGACACCGCATCCGAGCCGCCCCAGTCCGTGGCAGCGCGGATTGTTGCGTGGCTCGAACGCGAAGACAGGAGAGGCCCTGCATGACCGGGCCCGGCGAACCGATCGTGTGGCTGGCGGTGGCGGCGTTCGGTGGCGCCGTCGGGTGGGTGCTGGCGGCCCTGGTTCCCAGGCTGCTCGCCTACGAAGCCGACCAGCCGGGCCAGGTTGCAGCCGCGGTCGGCCGTCGCGTCCAGGTCGCCGCCCTGCTCGGCACCGTCGCGCTGTGGTGGTGGGAGGTGGTCGTCGGCGGGCAACTGCCGCGTCCGGACGCCGGCTCCTTCGCACCGCTCGCCATCCGGTTCGTGGGCCACGTCGCGCTGTTCGCCCTGCTGGCGGCGGCGTCTTGGATCGACCTCCGGCTCCGGGTGATTCCCGACGCGATCACGGCTCCGGGCGCGCTCGCGGGCTTGGCCTGGTCGGCACTCGCGCCGGCCGCCCTCCTGCCGATCGCCGTGGCGGTGCCGCGGTCGTTCGCCCAGCCGCTCTTGGAGGCCGATGTGCTGGGCTTCGCCGGCGGCCTGCGGTCGGCCCCGATGCCGACGTGGCTGGAGCCGCGGCCGGTCTGGGCGGGGTTGGTCGCGGCGTTGGCCGTGGTCCTCGGCTGGTGGGTCTGTTGCACGGCGCCGCTGCGGGGCACCACGGGCCGGCAGTCGGGGGGCAGGGATCTGCTGCGCGAACCGCGGAACCTGTTTCTTGTCGTCGGACTGCTCGGCGTGACGGCGGCCTGGTGGACCGGCGGCCTGGCCTGGCGGGGGCTGCTCTCCGGGCTGACCGGCCTTCTCGTCGGTGCGGGCATGATCTGGCTCACCCGCGCGGGTGCGTCGCGGGCCCTCGGTCGCGAGGCGATGGGATTCGGCGACGTGACGCTGATGGCCATGATGGGGGCCTGGCTGGGCTGGCAGGCCTGCGTGCTCGTCTGCTTCCTCGCGGTCTTCATCGGGCTCGTCCATGGCGTGCTGCAGTTGGTCCTGCGCCGCGAGTCGGAACTGCCGTTCGGGCCGAGCCTGTGCCTGGCCGCCGCGATCGTCGTGGTGTCGTGGCGGCCGCTGTGGCGGCGGGTCGGCGTCTTCTTCGCGGAGCCGTTGGACATGGCGGCGGTGATCGGGGCCGTCATCGGCCTCACGGCCGTGAGCCTCCTCGTGTGGCGGCGGCTGCGGCCGATTTGAAGCCCGCTTCCGGGCTTGCCGGGGTTGCGGGGGTTCCCTAGCATCCCACCCCCTCGGTGCCGGAGAACCGTGCGATGCCGCAGCGTGTCGGCCGACATACCGTCCTCGCCTGCGCCATGACCGCGCTCGTCGTGGCGGGCGGCTGCGCCGGCAACCCGTTCCGCACCGCGGCTCCCGCGCCCGTGACGCCCGCCAGTCTCGAGCCGCCTCCCGGCGTCGCCGCCCCGGCCCACACGCTGCCCCAGGCGGCCGTCGGCGCCGCCCTGCCGTCCTATGCCGACGTCGACGGCCGGCAACTCGAGGCCGCGCTCACGCGCAGCCGCCGCGAGACGCAACTCATGCAGGACGAGATCGGCGCGCT
>JBJTHX010000435.1:0-2865 GCA_046094745.1 Planctomycetia bacterium | reverse complement strand
GCATAGCCGTGGCGAACCAACCCCGCGAGCAGCGGCTCGAGCGGCAGCGTGCCGCGGCCGGCAGGCAGCCGTCGGCGGCCCGGCCCGCGAGACGCGGCAGGAGGGCGTCCATGTCCGGGGCATCCGCGAACTGCCAGAGATCGACGGCCAGACCGATGGCCGGATGGTCGAGGCCGGAGACGAGGTCGCAGGCCGCCGCGAGGCCCGTCAGCAGGCTGCAGCCCGGGGCGACGGCCGCGTGAATCGGCCGCAGGGCGAGCGTCACCCCGGCCTCCTCCGCGACCGGTGCGAGCGCAAGCAACGCGTCGCGGACGAGCCGGGCTGCATGGGCCCGGGTGTGGCCGCCGCGGCAGCCACTGTGCACGACGAGCACGGGGGCCGCCAGCAGGCGGGCCGCCTCGATCGCCTCCCGGGCGTCGTCGAGGCTCTCGTCGAACGACCGACCGTCGCCAGCCGTGAAGCCGCCCGCCCACTGCAGGCTGGAGACCCGCACGCCCGCGCAGGCCAGCAACGACGCCGTCGCGCCGAGCCCGGTGTCGGAGAGTTTGGGCCGCCAGAGCGAGATCGCGTCGAGACCGGCGGCCGTGACGTGGGCGAGTTCCTGCTGGAGTTCCAGGCGGGGCGCCGTCAACTGACTGATCGCGACGTCGAACATGCGAAGGACTCTCCGTGCGGTCGGGCCGGCGACGAGGCCCGGAAGGCGGGAAGTATGGAACGCCCCTCCGGCCACTGTCCAGAGAAATGCCCCCTGCCGCGCAGCGGCCGCCATTTGCCGGGCCACAATCCACGTGAAGCGTGACAGCATCCGGCACGTTTCCGCTCTTGACAAACCGGCGGTGCTCATCAATCGGTCGGGCCGGCTACTCGGCAGCGAGGCGGATGCAGACGAGCCGGCCCTGTCCGCGGACGTAGCACAGGCCGCGGGCGATGACCGGCGCCGCCCAGCACGGCGGTGCGAGCAGGTCGGTCCGACCGTCCGCGGGATCCCGCAGCCGCGTGCGCGACACGGCGGCGAATCGTTCCGGCGTCGCCCGCACGAGCGCCAGGTCGCCATACTCGCCGACCACGACGAGATGGCCGTCGACGAGCGCGGCGCTCGCCCGGCCGAAGCCTCCCTCGGCCCAGCGGACGGCCCCGGTCTTCCAGTCGACGCACACCAACGCCGCGTCGCCCGCATGGCGGCCGCTAGCCCCGTAGAGGTGGCCGTCGTGGAGGATGGGCGTGGCCCAGTGGGCCTTGAGGGCGGTGTCCGGCCGCGCCTTCCGCCGATCCTGCCGCAGCGGTCGCGGCGCGGCGCCGGAGAGGTCGAGCAGCACGCTGCCCGGCTCATAGCACTCCGACAGCACCACCTGACCGCCGTCCGCCACCGGGCTGGCACACACGGCACTGAAGACCTCGTCGGCACGCCAGCGGAACCGGCCCGCCACGGCCCCCGTAGCCGGCTCGACGACGAGCAGGTCGTCCCGCGTCCAGGCGAGGATCCGGTCGTGGTCGCCGACCCGCGCGAGGACGGGGGCGCTGTAGCTCGCCAACTGGTCGCCGGCCCGCCAGCGCTCGCGGCCCGTCGCGAGATCGAACGCCACGAGCCCGCTGTCGAGCCCCTTCACCAGGTCGAGTCGCTCGGGCGCCGGCGGCGCGGAGCCGGGCTTGCTGCCCCCCACCTGGACGACGACCAGCGGACCGTCGCCCACATCGACGACCAGCGGCGCGGCTCCAACGCCGAAGAAGTACTGCACCACGTGGTACTCGCGGCCGGTGTCGACCATCCAGGAACTCGCACCATCCAGGAGCGACCGGCATTCGAGCCGGCCCTCGGGGCCGAAGGTGACGACGCGGTCGCGGGCGATGACCGGCGCCGCCCGCGGGCCGCCGTCATAGCCGAACATGTCGACGTAGTCCGTGGGGTAGCGCTCCTCCCACACCTTCCGTCCCGTCTCGGCCTCCAGACAGCGGAGGCGACCGTCGCGGCCGATGCGGTCGAACACGAGGGTCCGGCCGAGCGCCACGGCCGGCGCACAGTAGCCCTCGCCGAGTTCGCAGTGCCATTCGATCGGCGGTCCCTGCTCCGGCCATGGCGTACGGATGCCGCGCAGGCTGCTCGTGCCGTTGCCCGTGGGCCCGAGGAACGCCCCCCAATCCTCCCCGCGGCGCGTGCCGATGTCCGGCACCTCGTCCGTGGCCGCCGGCGGCACGAGTTCCGCCCCGTCGACCGCCGAACAACCCCCCACACCCCACACGAGCACGAGGGAGACCGTGACTGTCAGGCCGAGGGGCCGTGCGTACGAACGGCTCGACAGACGCGTAGGGGATGGCGATCGAGCGTCCATCTCACTCAGTCCGTTGGAGGAGCCGCGGGTCGGGGAAAGTCGAGGCGAGTATGCGTATCCTCGCATCCCGAAGCCGAGGCTTGTACCGCCCGCGGCGGCTTGGGCTCAAAGACTGCCGGTGAGCGGGTCGATGCCACGCCGGCTGCCGCTTCAGGTTCGCCTCCGTCCACTACACTCTACCGCGATCGGTTTCCCAGGACGCCACCCCCCTGTCCCGCACCCGCGGCCTCCGCGTCAGCGTCGGCACCCGCCAGTTGATCGTCCCTGGCGAGGCCCTCGACTGGCAGTTCGTGCGGTCGAGCGGGCCCGGGGGCCAGCACGTCAACCGCACCAGCAGCAAGGCGGTGCTGCGGTTCGACCCCCGGGCCTGCCCGGGCCTGCCCGACGACGTGCGGCACCGGCTCCTGGAGCGTGAGCGGCCCCGGCTGACGCAGGACGGGGCCATCCTGATCACGCGCCAGCGGCACCGCGAGCAGCCGCGGAACGTGGCCGACTGTCTCGCGAAACTGTCCGCCATCCTGGAGCGGGCCCTCGTGCC
>JBJTHX010000434.1:0-10956 GCA_046094745.1 Planctomycetia bacterium | reverse complement strand
GGCGTGAGGGCGTCGGCGAACAGCCGGCGGTAGACGGGCACCAGGCGGCTCGTCCGCGCGAGTTCGGCGAAGCGGGACGTGTCCGGGAGATGGGGCATGGCGGCGTGCGGGACCGGACGCGGGCTCGAACGGCGGCCGCGGCTCACCAGACTACCCGGCGCCACGGGGCGGTCACAATCCGCCCGCGCCGCCCGGCCGGCAGTCCGCTATGATTCGATCGCTCCACGAGAGGGTCGGCCATGAAGTGCCAAAAGTGCGACAAGCAGGCGGTGTTCCACATCACGGAACTCGAGGCGGGCGAGGTGCGCGAACTGCACCTCTGCGAGGACCACGCCCGCGCCTACCTCAACCAGGCGGAGCCGGCCGCCGACGGCGGCGAGCCCCAGAAGGGCAAGACGGGCGGTGCGCTCGTCGGCCCGCTGGGCGTGGGCCAGACCGCCGACGAACTCGCCCTGCTCGACAAGAAGGCCTGCGACATGTGCGGGATCACGTTCTTCGAGTTCCGCAACCAGGGCCGGCTCGGCTGCCCGCACGACTACACGCACTTCGAGAAGGAACTGGAGCCGCTGATCGCCAACATCCACGGGGCCACCGAGCACACCGGCCGCCGCCCCACCCGGCCGACCGGCCTGCCCGAGGGCACGGAGGAACTGACGGGCGTGATCGGCATCCGCCAGGCGATGAAGGACGCGATCACGCACGAGGACTACGAGAAGGCCAAGGAGGATCGCGACGCGATCCGGGCCCTGGAGGAACGCTGGCTCGGGCCCCCGCGGCCATGACTCCACTTTCGGCACGAATGTCGCACCCATGACCATCAATCTGGAAACACTCTCGCAGGGCGTCGGTGAATGGCTGCGGGGCACCGGCCCCGAGTCGGACATCGTGATGAGCAGCCGCGTGCGGCTGGCACGCAACCTCGCCCACTACCCGTTCGTGAGCCGGGCCACGGAGCAGGACCGCGCCGAGATCGAGCGGCTGCTCCGCGAGCGGATCGCCTCCGCCCCCGTCGGCCGCGACCTCGACTACATCGACGTGGGCCGGCTGGAGGAGATCGACCGGCAGTTCCTCGTGGAGCGGCAGCTCATCAGCCGCGAGCACGCCGAGGCCCAGGGCGCCCGCGGCGTGGCCATCGACGGCCGCGAGCAGGTGAGCCTGATGATCAACGAGGAGGACCACCTCCGGATCCAGTGCATGCACAGCGGCCTCGACCTCAAGGGCGTGTGGGAGCAGATCCGGGCCGTGGACGACCAGATCGAAAAGGTCGTGCCCTACGCCTTTCATCCGCGGTTCGGCTTCCTCACCGCCTGCCCCACGAACGTGGGCACCGGCATCCGCGTGAGCGTGATGCTCCACCTGCCGGCCCTGGTGATCACCCGGCAGATCGACAAGGTGTTCCGCAGCCTGCACAAGATCTCGCTGGCCGTCCGCGGCCTCTACGGCGAGGGCTCGCAGGCGATGGGCGACTTCTACCAGATCTCGAACCAGACGACCCTCGGCCGCACCGAGGAGGAACTCGTCGAGCAGGTGGGCGACGTGGTTCCCGTGCTCATCGACTACGAGCGGCGGGCCCGCGAGTTCCTCGTCCGCGAGACGCAGCAGAACGTGCACGACCAGGTGAGCCGCGCCTTCGGCATCCTGCGGACGGCCCAAACGATCACCGCCGAGGAGACGATGCAGTTGCTCTCGCGGGTGCGGATGGGGGTACTGCTCGGCCTGATCGGCGACGTGAAGATCGCCGACATCAACTCGCTCCTGGTCCGCACCCAGCCGGCCCACCTGCAAAAACTCCGCGGCGTCGAACTCGACACCAAGGACCGCAACATCGAGCGGGCCCGCTACCTTCGGCAGCACTTCGAGGCCGGCAGCCAGGGCTCCCCCGCCAGCCAGAACTAGATTCGGCTGGAACGATGCCGCCGGGCTGATCGCTCCAGCCCCATGGCTCGTTGCCCGTTGCCCTGAGAATCCGGTGCTGCTTATGAGCGCGAAAAGCCCCCGGCGGAAGCCGGGGGACTCCGGGTCGCTCATCTTCCCGCGTGCCATGCGAAGCGAGCCCGAAACGGAGAAACGCGTGCCGTCGTGCGGCATAGAAGGCGGAGTGGTTTTCTGGCCCGATGTCCCCGGGTTTCCACCCGGGGCTTTTTGGGAGCCGAAACCGAATCGATCGCTCGCGGAATCGACGCACCTGCACGCCGCGCGGTGCACCTTCAGGAGTTCAGCCGCGGGCCGGCAGCTTGGCGCGCAGGGCCGCGACGACGGGCGCCGGCACGAACCGCAGCAGCCGGGTGTCGTCTGCCAGCGGCGTGATCTGCTTGAGCAGCGACGATGAGACGTGCGAATACTCGGCGTCGGCCATCAGGAACACGGTCTCGACGGCCGGGTCGAGCTTGCGGTTGGCGAGCGTCATCGTGAACTCGGCCTCGATGTCGGTCAGCGACCGCACACCCCGCAGGAGCACGTGGGCTCCCTGCTCGCGCACGAAGGCGACGGCCAGGCCGCTGAACAGTTCCACGCGGACGTTCGGCAGGCCCGCCACCGCCGACCGCACGAGCCCCACCCGCTCCTCCAGCGAGAACAGCGGCTGCTTGTCGGGGTTGATGCCCACGCCCACCACGAGGCCGTCGAAGATCCGGCTGGCCCGCGTGATCACGTCGAGATGGCCGAGCGTGACGGGGTCGAACGAGCCGGTGTAGACGGCGACGCGGGCGGTCTTGTCGTTGGCCACGGCGAGCGGCTCCGGCGGCGTGGGCGGGGTGGCCGCCGGGCCGAAACGCCGCCCGGGCTGCACCGCCTCCCCGCGAAACGCCGATTATGGTATGGAATCGCTCGGCGGATGGAAGCCGCCGCCCCCCGGAGGCCCGGACGGCGTGTCGAAGGCCCTGCCACTCGTCGGAATGATCGTCGCGGGACTGATCGTGGTCCTGTTCCTGGCCGACCTGGCGGCCGGCTTCCCATTCCAGCGGAAGAGCATCGCCGCCGACATCGGGTTCGTGGTCAGCGGGGCGATCCTCGCCTACCTGAGCTGGTCGACCCTCGATCGGTCGGGCCCGCGGGCTACGCCGCCTTCAGCACCGAACCGCTGACCGGCTGCTGGCCGCCGCGGGCGACGAGGGCCGGGAGGTCGGCCGGCACGGCCGCCCGCACCCGCCCGCCGACGAGCCGCCGCTCCGCCCAGGCCATCCAGCGGTCGAGCCGGCCGCTCACCGGCCGCTCGGCGGCCACGCGGCCCGCCTGCAGGACGTGCAGCCCGCCGGGCCGGGGACGCGGCATCGAGCCGTGGAGCAGCCAGGAGACGACACCGGGCTTCCGCGGCGGGTCGGCCTGCACTTCCCACAGGCCCCAGACCGGGTTGCGGCACCGCCAGCCGGCAGGCGCGGGCCGCCGGCTGCCCCGCCGCGAGTCTTCGAGCGTGTCGACCACCACCACGCGGATGCCCTCCTCCGCCAGCAGGGCGGCGTGGGCCAGGGGCCGCGGGCCGCGGAGGACGGCCGTGTCGATCCCCGCCGCCTGCCGCGCGGCGTTGACCATCCGCCGCAGCGTGGACCGCGCGTCGAGCCAGGCGGGATCGAGCAGCAGGGCGAGCGGCGGCAGCGGGCGGCCGCGGGCGGCGTCGGCCACCGTGGCGAGCGTGTCGACGTCGCCGGCCCAGGAGACGGGCACCCGGGCCCGGCCGAGATCCGCCAGCCAGTTCTCGCAGGCCGCGCGGCGGAAGGCTTTCGGCAGCGTGGCGCACAGCGCCAACGTCGCCGGATCGGTCGATCGTCGCATGCTTCGTTCCCCGCCGGCGGCGGACGGCCGCCAGGCCGGAGAGGTATCGACACGGGTTTCCGCCGCTCTGCAATCGGCGGCACCGGCGCGTCCCTACAGGCCGGCCCGCTCGTCCGACCGTGCCGACTCTGCGGGTCGGGCGGCGGCTGCGGCCTCCCAGCGGCCCATCGCCTCCACGAGCCCCGCCGCGGTGGCCTCGGCCGCCTCCACCGTGACCGCGAGCCCGGCCCGCGCCAGGGCCGCCGACGTCACGGGGCTGATGCTGGCGATCCGCCAGCGGTGTATCCGCGGCCCGAAGAGCCGGGCGGCGGCCTCGGCGATCGAGGAACTCGTGACCGTCACCCAGTCCACGCCGGCGTCGATGGCGGCCAGCGCGGTGGAATCGATCGCCTCCAATGGCCGGCTCACGTAGGCCACCACCTCGTCGACCTGATGCCCGGCCTCTTCCAGCCGCCGTCGCAGCACGTCGCGGCCCTTGTCGGCACGGACGAGGAGAAACCGGCCGCCGCGGGGCATGGCGGCGAAGGCGTCGGCGAGCCCCTCGGAGCGGAACTCCGCCGGCTCGAGGTCGCAGGCCAGGCCCGCGGCCTCGACCGCCCGCCGCGTGGCGGGGCCGATGGCCGCGATCCGCGCGGTGCCCAGGAGCCGCGCGTCGCGGCCGGCGGCCCGCAGCCGGGCCGCGAAGGCCCGCGCCCCGTTGGCGCTCGCGAGCACGATCCAGTCGTAGGTGTCGGCCGTGGCGAGCGCGTCGTCGAGCGGCTGCCACGAGGGCGGGTCGTCGATCTCGATCACGGGCACGTGCAGGCACTGGCCGCCCGCCGCCCGCACCAGGGCCGCCAGTTCGTCGCCCTGCCCGGCCGGCCGCGTGAGCAGCACCCGCCGGCCGGCGAGCGGGCCGGTCGCCGCCGGCCGCGCGGCCGCGCCCACGATCACGACGGCGGGGCTCTGCCAGCCGGCCTGCTCGAGGCCGGCGGCGCACTCGGTCAGGGTGCCGGTGGCGATCCGCTCGCCGGGCCACGAGCAACGGCTGACGATGGTCACGGGCGTGTCGCCGGGCTTGCCCGCGGCGAGCAGCGCGCGGGCCCAGCGGGCCGCCTGCTCGACGCCCATGTAGACCACGAGCGTGCCGGGCAGCGCGGCCAGGGCCCCATAGTCGACGCCGGAATCCTTCGCATCGGCCTCGTGGCCGGTGACGATCGTGAGGCTCGACGCCGCCGCCCGGCTGGTGAGTGGCACGGCCGCGGCCGCCGCGGCGGCCAGCGCCGCGGTCACGCCCGGCACGATCGTGACCGGCACGCCGGCCGCGCGGAGCGGCTGCATCTCCTCGGCCAGCCGCGCGAAGACGGTCGGGTCGCCCCCCTTGAGCCGCACGACGCCGTGCCCCTCGAGCGCCAGCCGCACGAGCAGGCGGCCGGTCGTCTCGCCGGGGTCGCCATCCGCGTCGTCGCGGGAGACCGGCACGCGGCGGGCGGCCGGATTGATCGCGTCGAGCAGCGGCTCGGGCACCAGCGTGTCGTGCACGACGACCTCCGCCGACCGCAGGGCCTCGGCCGCGCGGAGCGTGAGCAGGTCGGCGGCGCCGGGGCCGGCCCCGACGAAGGTCACGTGGCCGCGGCGGGGCGGAAGCGGTGCGGGCATGGCACGTGACGCTGTTTCGCGGGCGACTGGGTGGGACGGTGTTTCGGGGTGCCGGGGCCGGAACTACAATCGAGGGCTCGCGCAGCGCATGATCGCAGCGGCCGCGGATCCGCAGGACCAATCGTCACACGCCATGGCCCACGAGTCTACAGCCCCGCCGGCAACCACCGCCGTTCCGGTCGACCCGGCGCTCGCGGCGTCGTTCGTGGGCCTCCCGCCCGCCGACCAGCGGCGGCTCCTGCAGTGCTACCGCACCGGCATGCAGGCCGCGGCGAACGTGCAGTACTCGATCGACATGTTCGCCCAGTGCGTGGCGGGCGACCCGGGCAATCCCGTCTTCCTGCACGCCTTCCTCCAGGCCCTGCGCCGCAAGTTCGGGGCCAAGAAGGCCGGCTCGCTCACGGCCCTCTTTTCGGGCGCCGGCCGGGGCCTGAAGAAACTCGCGGCCGCGGCCCAGTGGCGGGACGTGCTCCGCCAGGGGGTCGACGCCTTGCAGGCCAACCCCGGCGACCAAGCCTGCCTGCTGGCGATGGCCGAGGCGGCCGGGAACCTGATGTGGCCGGAGGTGCAGGGCATGTACCTCAAGGCAGCGCTCGAGGCCGACCCCACCGACGCCGAGGTCAACCGGCAGTGCGCCAAGTACGCCGCCGGCCAGGGCAACTTCGACCAGGCGATCGAATGCTGGCGACGCGTATCGCGGGTCAAGGGCCTCGGCGAGGAGGCTGACAGGGCGATCGCACAACTCTCGGTCGACAAGACCATCTCCGCCGGCCAGGGCATGCTCGGCCGCGGCGCCGCCAAGCCGGGCGGCGCCGGAACGCCGACGGACCCGATCGTGGCTCTCAAGCAGAAGATCCAGCAGCAGCCGACCGTGATCGAGCCCTACCTCGAACTCGCGGACCTGCTCGAGCGGGACGGGAAGATCGACGAGGCGGAGCAGGTGCTGTCGAAGGCGCTGGCCGCGTCGGGCAACGACCTCAAGGTGCGGGAGCACGCCGAGGACCGCCATCTCCGCTGGGCCCGGCACAAGGTGATGATCGCGGAGCGGCGGGTGCAGGAGCAGGACACCTCCGAGCACCGGGCCACGCTGGAGAAACTGCGGGCCAACCAGGTCAAGCAGGAGATCGACGTCTACGCCGCCCGCTGCGAACGCTATCCCGAGAACATCACCTGGAAGTACGAACTCGCCATGCGGCTGAAGGCGGCGGGCAGCTATGCCGAGGCGATCCGTGGCTTCCAGGAGGTGCTCGGCGACGCCCGCCGCAAGGGGGCCGTGGCCCTGGAACTCGGCGAGTGCTTTCAAAAGATCAAGCAATACCAGCTCGCGATGAAGAACTACCAACTGGCGGTCGAAACGCTCACCGACCGCGAGATGGATCTGCGGAAGCGGGCCCTGTACCGCGCAGGCGTCCTGGCGACCGGGCTCAACGACGTCGACGCGGCCCAGAAACACCTCTCCGCGCTGGCCAGCCTCGACTTCGGCTACCGGGACGTGGCCGAGCGACTGGACAAGTTGGGGCCCGCGAGGGATAAAGGCCCGGCGGAGAAGACCGAGGAGGGCTGACCCGCACGGCCCGCCTCATGATCCGGCCGCGGTCCGGCCGACCGACTCCCCCACCCCGAACCAACGAAGGACGACCCGTCATGCCCCATTCGGCCAGCGCCAAGAAACGCCACCGTCAGAACCTCCGCAACCGCGAGCGGAACCGCGCCGTGAAGTCGGACCTCAAGACCCAGGTCCGCAAACTGCTCGAGGCGATCTCGGCGGGCGACGCGGCCAAGGCGAAGGACGAACTGCGGGCGGTGGCCAAGAAGGCCGACCGGGCCGCAGCCTCCAAGACGATCCACAAGAACCGTGCCGCGCGGATCAAGTCGCGGCTCACGGCCCGCGTGAAGTCGGTCGGCACCACCACGGCCGCCGGCGGCAAGGCCCGCAAGGCCGCCAAGGCCTGACGGCCCGCCGCCTCACCACTCGATGAGCCGGGAGTCGAAGACCGGCCCCTCGATGCACGTGCGGCGATAGTCCCAGCCGCCCTGCCCGTCGCGGACCTTCGCGACGCAGGTGAAGCAGATGCCCACGCCGCAGGCCATGGGGGCCTCGAGCGAGACGTCGCAGGGCAGGCCGCGGGATTCCGCCCACCGGCCCACCGCGGCCAGCATCGGCTCGGGGCCGCAGCAGGCGACGCGGACCGACTCCCGGCCCGGCAGGCCCGCCGCGAAGAGGCCGTCGAGGAGGTCGATCACCGTGCCCCGCACGCCGGCCGACCCGTCGAGCGTGGCCAGGTGCACGTCGCAGCCCGCCGCCCGGAAGTCGTCGACGTCGCCGAACATGCCGGCGTGCCGCGCGCCCCAGCAGAACGTCACCCGGCGGGCCGGGGCCGTCGGCCGCGGGGCCGCGCCGTAGCAGGCCTGCCCCAGCCGCTCCCGGGCGAGGGCGAGTAGCGCCGTCTGGCCGATGCCGCCGGCGACGAGGAGGAGGTGGTCCGCCGGTTCGGTGCCGAAGCCGTTTCCCAGCGGCCCCCAGGCGACGAGTTCGTCGCTTGGCTTCAGGGCTGTGAGGGCCGTCGTGAACTTGCCGTGCACCAGATAGATGAAGTCCACCCAGCGCGGCTCACCGGCGTCGGCGAACGTGTCGTAGACGGCCAGTGGCCGGGCCAGCAGGGGATCGGACCGGTCGGGGATCCGCAGCATGGCGAACTGCCCCGGCGTGGCGGCCCGGGCGATCGCCGGGCAGTCGAGCCGGATCCGCCACGTGTCGTCGGCCACCCGGGAGTGGGCGACGATCGGGGCCCGCAGGTACTCCGCGCGGTCGGCGTGGCAGGCGACGGGGGCCGCGGGCGTGGTCATCGCTCACTCGCCTCCCGCGGCCGGCCGCGGCTTTCGCCAGGCCGACGCCTTGCCCGGCCGCTTGCGGCCGACGGGACGCTTGCCCTTCACGGGCTTGAAGGGCCGCGGCCGGTCCTCCCGGGGGCCGGGAACGGGCCGGTCGCCGCGCGGGGCCGGCCGGCCGGGCTTGCCGGGACGGCCAGGGCGGCCGCCGCCACCACGCGGGCCAAAGGGCCGGCCACGCCGCGGCGGGCCGTCGGGCCTGCGGGGCGGCTCACGCTCGCCCTCCGGTCCCACGGCCGCCAGGGCGTCGCGCCGCAACTCCTCGACCTCGCTCCAGGCGAGTTGCCGCCACTGTCCCGGCAGCAGGTTGCCCAGCGAGAGCTTGCCCACGGCGACCCGCTTGAGCTGATGGACCTTGTGGCCGAGGCGGGCCAGCATCCGGCGGATCTCGCGGTTCTTGCCCTCGTCGAGCACCATCTCGAGCACGGCGCTCTGCTTGTGCTGGGAGCGGATCGAGACCCGCTTGGCGTGCACCTCGCCCTCCGCGAGGCGGATGCCGCGCCGCAGTTTGTCGAGCAGTTCCTCGGCGGGCACGCCCGCCACCTGCACGAGGTATTTCTTCTCGACGCCGTAGCGGGGGTGGGCGAGGAGGTTCGCGAGCCCGCCGTCGTTGGTGAGCATGATCAGTCCCTCGCTCATCCGGTCGAGGCGGCCGATCGCGAACAGCCGCTGGTCGCCGGGCACGAGGTCGACGACCCGCGGCCGGCCGGAGGGGTCGTAGTTGGTCGTGACGACGCCCACGGGCTTGTTGAGCATGTAGACGACCCGCTTCGCCCGGGGCAGCCGCTCGCCGTCGACGCGGATCTCCTGGGCCTCGGGGTCGACCCGCGTGCCGAGCTGGGTGACCACCTGGCGGTCGACCTCGACCCGGCCCGTCGTGATCAGTTCCTCACAGGCCCGGCGGCTGCCGAGCCCCGCGGCCGCCAGCACCTTCTGCAGCCGCTCGAGGCCGTCGTCCACCGGCGCGGGCCGGGGGCCCTCGTCCGCGAACGTGGGAGCGGCCGGCACGTGGCCGCGCCGCGAGGTGATCCGCGAGGGCTTGTCGGGACGCGGTTTCCGGGCCGGGCCGGCCGGCCGACCGGGCCGGGGGCCGCGACGATGCTCGGGCATGGGAGGGGCGTCCGAAGGAAACGCGGGCGGGGTGGGGCGCCGGCCGCGGGCGTCGCGCCGGAGCCCAGATCATACACACCCGTGGCTCACCGCGGCGGCTGCGACCACCAGCGGGAGCGGGTCACCTCCGGCACCGGCTCCGAATAATCGCGCGGCCGGCTGCCGTCCATGATCGACAACTGGTCGTGGCGGACTTCCGTCTGCAGGAACGGATCGAACCGCACGGCCCGCCGCTGCTGGCTGCGGGCCGGGCCCGGGTCGAGCCAGGCGGGCTTGCCCAGCGACGCGCAGCCCGCCACCGCGCAGGCGACGAGCGCGGCACCGGCCAGGGCTGGACGAACGGCGGGCATGGGGGCGGGAGTCTAGGGACCCGCCGCCGCCGGCCCAAGGGCGGTTTGGGCCGCAAACGCGGGCAGCGCGACGTGCAGGAGTCGCGCGGGCCGGCCGTCGTCGGCCTCGGCGACGATCTCCTGCCGGCTGGCGGCGGCGGGCAGGAGGCACGAGCCGCCGCGGGCGAGCGGCGGCAGTCCCCAGTGGTCGGCGAAGCGGATGCGGCCCGAGACGACGGCGAGGAAGTGGCAGCCGTCGTCGCCGCCGACGGCCCAGCGTCCCGCCGGCGCGACCTCGTCGAAAAGGAACGCGTCGCACGTCACGAGGCGGCGGACCGCCGGATCGGCGGTGGGCGTCGGCCGCACCGGGTCGACCGGCCCCGCCCGCGTGGCCGCCTCGAGGCCCGCCTCGACGTGCAGCGGCCGCGGCCGGCCGTCGGGGCCCGTGCGGCCCCAGTCGTGCAGCCGGTAGGTGACGTCGCTCGACTGCTGGATCTCCGCGACGAGCAGGCCGGCGCCGATCGCGTGCACCGTGCCGGCCGGCACGAACACGCAGTCGCCGGGCCGCGGCTCGAAGGAGTGCAGCACCTCGGCGCAGCGGCCGGCCCGCAGGGCCGCCGCGAAGGCCGCGGCATCGACGCCCGCCTGGAGCCCCGCGTAGATCCGGCTGCCCGGCTCGGCGGCGACGACGTACCAGGCCTCGGTCTTGCCGCGATCCGGCGGCACGAGCCGCGCCGCCCGGGCGTCGTCGGGGTGCACCTGCACGGAGAGGTCGCGGCGGGCGTCGAGGAACTTGAAGAGCAGCGGGAAGGCGGGCAGCGGCGCGTGGCGGCCGAGCAGCGCGCCGCCCCGCTCGCGGACGAGGCCGCCGAGCGTCGCCCCGGCGAGCGGCCCGATCGCGACCACGCTCTGGTCGGCCCCGCGGTCGACGAGTTCCCACGACTCGGCGTAGTCGTCGCCGGGCGGCAGGTCGCGGCCGAGGTCCGTCGCGAACCGGCGGCCACCCCAGAGGTAGCGGCGATAGAGCGGACGGAGGACGAGCGGCGGCATCATGGGGCGGCGTAGCCCTCGAGGATCCGGCCGATCCAGAAGCACGAGACGGCCGCGACGAGCATCATGAGCATCTGCCCGAGCGAGATGCTGCGGTTGAGTTCGAGCACGACCGCCAGCGCCGGCAGGGCCAGCCCCAGCCACTGCCCCGCCCTGCCAATCACCCGCATGT
>JBJTHX010000433.1:0-3378 GCA_046094745.1 Planctomycetia bacterium | reverse complement strand
GCCTATGGCCGTGGCGGCCATAGGCTCCTCGAGCGTTCGCCGACCCCCTTCGCCTACCTCTCTCGATTTGCCAAACCTTCGTTTCGGAGACCAGCGCTCCCTACGGCAGCCGCTTCACGCGGATGTTGCGGTAGTGGACCTCGCTGCCGGGGTCGTGGGCCTGGAGGGCGAAGGTGCCCGCGGAGAGTTTGCGGGTGCCCGTCACCCCCTCGGGCTCCACGAACTCGTAGAGCACGCGGCCGTCGACTCGCACCGTCACGGCCTTGCCCACCACCGCCACCTCGAGCGTGAACCAGGCGTCGTCCTGCGCCGGGGGCGTGAAGTTCTTGACCACGTTGTAGAGGCTGCCGGTGCGGACCGGATCGCCCTGCGCGTTGTTGACCTGCACCTCATAGCCGTGGGCCGGCCAGCCGTCGGGCTGCATCCGCGTGTGGATGAACACGCCGGAGTTGGCCTTCGGCTTGGTCATCACCTCGGCCTTGAGGTGGAAGTTGCGAAACTCGGCCGGCGTGGCGGCGTCGGGGCCGACGTAGAAGAGGTGGCTGCGGGGGCCGTGGCAGACGATCGCCCCGTCCCGCACCTGCCAACTCCCCGGGTTCTCGTTCGGCTGCCAGCCGGCCAGGCTCTTGCCGTCGAAGAGCCGCTCGAAACCGGGCTCCTCGTCAGCCGCCGCCCCGCCGGCGGCCAGGAGCAGCCACCCGCCCAGGCAGGCGAAAGCGGCGAGCCTGCGAACCCGGTACCATCGACCTGCGTATTTCATCTGCGAACTCCCTGGCACCCGGGACCGGCCGCGGCCGGCCCGGGGGATCGTGAAGGACACTGCGATTCAGACCTCTGCCGTCCAAGACGGTGAGCATACGGTCGGGTCCGCGACGCTGTCACCCGTCCCGCCGGGCTCCGAGCAGGGCGTGGCCCCCGAGCATGGCCGCATTCCGCCGTCCGGGGCCGAAGCCGCCCCGCTGCTCGCCGTCGAGACCGACGTGGCCCTCGACGGCAGCCCGTCCCCTGAGCGGCTCGTCGTCACCCGCGACCACCTGTTGGCAGAGGCCGGTGACGCGGTCCTCCGCCGCGTGGCGTGGCCGGCGGTGGCGGAGGTGCGGACGACCGCGGGCCTCGGCGGCGGCACGCTGCAGGTGAAGGTCGAAGGCGGCTGGATCGACCTCGTCCGCTACTCCAACGCCCTGGCCACGCGGTTCCACAAAGTTTCGCGGGCGATCGAACGCAGCCGGGAGACCCTGGCCGCCGGGCTGCCCGGTGAACTGGCCGAACTCGACGGCCAACTCGACCCGCCGCGATGCGGCTCCTGCGGACTGCGGCTCGCCAACCAGGAGGACTCCTGCCCGCGGTGCATGCAGAAGGGGCAGATCCTGCGCCGCGTCGGCGAGCTGCTCGCCCCGTACACCACGGGCGCCGCCCTGCTCTGCGGGCTGACGCTCCTCGGCGTCGTGGCCGAACTCGTTCCGCCCAAGCTGCAGCAGTACATGGTCGACGAGATCCTGTCGGCCAAGGCCGCCGACGGCGCGGCCGGGGCCGCGGCGCCGGACTTCCGCACGGCCCTGCTCGTGGTCGTGCTGGCGTTGGCCTTCTCGCGGATCCTGCTCTCGGTGGTGGGCGTGCTCAAGGGCCGCCTGGCGACGGCCATCGGCACCGGCCTGACGGCGGCGCTCCGTGACGAGATGGTGCGGAAGTTGCAGAGCCTGTCGGTGGCCTACTACGACCGGCACCAGGTCGGCTCGATGATCAGCCGGGTCGCCCACGACAGCGAGGTGCTCCACGGCCTCATGCACCAACTCACCGGCGGCTTCCTCCTGCAGATCGTGCAATTGGTCGGCGTCGGGGCGATGCTCGTCTGGATCAATCCGAAGCTCGCGCTGTTCACGCTGATCCCGGTGCCGCTGGTGATCCTCGGCTCGTGGGTCTTCTGGCGGCACGTCTACCCGCGCCACTACCGGCTGTGGGATGCCTCCAGCAAGCAGATGGCGACGCTCTCCGGCATGCTCTCGGGCATCCGCGTGGTGAAGGCCTTCGCACAGGAGCCGCGGGAGAGCGACCGCTTCCACACGGCCAGCGACCACCTCCGCCGCTGGCGGGAGTGGGTCGAGCACACGAACACGACCTACGCCGCCTCGATGCAGATCGTCTTCGGCTTGGGCGGCCTGATCGTGTGGTACGTCGGTGGCCGCGACGTGATCGGCGGCAGCATGACGCTCGGGCAGCTGATCGCCTTCCTCGCCTACCTGGCGATGTTCTACGCGCCGCTGGGCGCCCTCTCGAACTTCACGACCTGGCTGACGAGTTTCCTCTCGGGCAGCAAGCGGGTGCTCGAACTGCTCGACACGCCGGCGCTCATCGCCGAGCCCGTGGCGGCCGAGCCCTGGAGCGATCCCCGCGGCGAGATCCGCTTCGAGAACGTGACCTTCGGCTACGACCGCAACCAGCCGGTGCTGCACGACGTCTCCTTCACGGTGGCCCCGGGCGAGATGGTGGGGATCGTGGGCCGCTCGGGCTCCGGCAAGACGACGCTCGTGAGCCTCCTGGCCCGATTCCATGACGTGCAGGAGGGGCGGATCCTGGTCGACGGGCACGACATCCGCGACCTCTCGATGCGCGACCTCCGCGAAAAGCTCGGCATCGTGTTCCAGGACTCGTTCCTCTTCCGGGGCACGATCTGGAAGAACCTCGCCTACGGCCGGCCCCGGGCGACGATCGAGGAGGGGCTGGCCGCCGCCAAGGCGGCCGGAGCCCACGACTTCCTCTGCCGTCAGCCGCTGGCCTACGAGACGCTCCTGGGCGAGCATGGGGCCGGGCTCTCCGGCGGCGAGAAGCAGCGGCTGTCGATCGCCCGCACGCTGCTCTACGACCCGCGGGTGCTCGTGCTCGACGAGGCGACGAGCAACATCGACGCCGAGGCCGAGAAGAGCATCCAGGAGGCCCTGGCGGTGCTCGTGAAGGGACGGACCACGATCGCCATCGCCCACCGGCTCTCCACGCTCCGCAACGCCGACCGGATCCTGGCCTTCGACCGCGGCCGGCTCGTCGAGGAGGGCACGCACGCCGCACTCCTGGCCGCCGACGGCATCTATGCCCGGCTCGTCCGCATCCAGACGCAGGTCACGAAGCAGCCCACGGTCGACACGCTGCTCGTCGAGGAACCGGCGCCGCCGGCACCGGCGACGGCCGGCGAGGCCGCCCCGCCGCCGGCCGGGATCGTGTGGCTCGATCCCGCCGTGCACCGCTTCCGCATCGGGCCGCAGGAGCGGATCGAACTGTGGAGCGGCGGCAGCGAGCCGCAGGCGGCGGGGCTGTTCGTCGTTCGCACGTTCCCCGCCTCGCACCCGGAGGCCTACCTCTCCGTCCGCGGGTGGAGCGACGAGGGCG
>JBJTHX010000432.1:0-6960 GCA_046094745.1 Planctomycetia bacterium | reverse complement strand
CGCCGTGGGCGGTCCCGCGAGGCGGCTCGCGGGACGGGCCGAAGAACACCCGTTCCACCGCCCAGAGCATGTACCACGCGCCGAGCACGACGCCGCCGACCGCGAGCAGGGCCAGCGCCAGGTAGCCGATCTCCCAGGCCGGCGCCACGCCCGCCCATGCCCGTTGGAAGGAACCCGCGAGGATCATGAACTCACCCACGAAGCCGTTGAGGCCGGGCAGCCCGATGCTCGAGAACGTGAAGAGCATGAAGAGCACCGTGAGCCATGGCGCCCGGCTGGCGATGCCTCCCAGGCTGGCGATGTTCCTGGTGTGGAACCGTTCGTAGATCATGCCCACCAGCGCGAACAGGCCCGCCGACGAGAGCCCATGGTTGACCAGCTGCAGGTTCGCCCCCTCGACCGCCAGGGGCGTGAGGGCGAAGAGTCCCATCACGACGTAGCCCATGTGGCTCACGGAGGAGTAGGCCACGAGCCGCTTCAGGTCGGTCTGTACCAGCGCCACGAGCGCCCCGTAGACGATCCCCGCCACGCCCAGGCCGAACAGCCAGGGGGCCGCCGCCGCCGTGGCCTCCGGCAGCATCGGCATCGAGAACCGCAGCAGCCCGTAGATCCCGATCTTCAAGAGCACGCCGGCCAGATCGACCGAACCCCCGGTCGGGGCCTCGACGTGGGCCAGCGGGAGCCAGGTGTGCAGCGGCACGATCGGCACCTTGACCGCGAAGCCGGCCAGGAGCGCCAGGAACACGAGCAGCTGCAACCGGCCGCCGCCGGCGTCCATCGGCAGCGGATGCTGCCGCAGCCCGGCCGTGAGGGCGGCGATGTCGAAGGTCACGGAACCCGTGTGCGACGCGTTCCAGAGCACGATCGCCAGGAGCCCCAGGAAGGTGAGCACGCTGCCGGCGAGGGTGTAGATGAAGTACTTCACGGCGGCCCGCCGCCGTTCCTCGTGCCCCCAGCTGCCGATCAGGAAGAACAGCGGCACGAGCGTGAACTCGAAGAACACGTAGAACAGGATCAGGTCGCGGGCCGCGAACACGCCGAGCATCGCCGTCTCGAGCATGAGCAGCAGGCCGTAGAAGCCGACGGGTCGCTCGCGGACGGCCTCCCAGCTGACGAGCACCGCCGTGAGCGAGAGCAGGGCGGCCAGGCCGAACATCCATAGCGACAGCCCATCGAGGCCGAGTGACAGCCGGACGTCGAAGATGCCGCCGGTGAGCCAGGGCAGGTCGATCACGGCGTAGGGAGCGCCGGCGGCCGCCTCGGGACTGGCCAGGTAGCGCAGCACGAGCCCGCCGGCGAGCACGAGCGTGACAACGGCCGTGACGGCGGCGCTTTGTCGGACGGCGGCCACGCCACGGGCCCCGATCAGCCAGGCCACGACGGCTCCGAGCAGCGGGCAGACGAGCACGAGCAGCAGGTGCGAGGATGGGGAGAAGCCGTTCATGGTGGAGCGAGGTCTCGCGGGTTCAGCGCAGGCCCCAGGCCAGGGCGAGAAGGATCACGAGCGTGCCCATGACGCCGGCGAGGGCATACTGCTGCACGAGGCCCGTCTGCAGCCGCCGGGCCGCCGTACCGATCGCGCCGGGAATGCGGCCGATGCCGTCGACGAGGCCGTCGATCACGTGCCGGTCGAACGCGGCCGCGACCACGGCCACGACTTCCAGCGGCTTGACGATCAGGGCCGAATAGATCGGGTCGAGGTAGAAGCGGTTGGCAAACAGGGTGCCGAGCGGCCCGAGGAACCGCTCCATCTGCGGGCCGTCGCTCCGCCGGCCGAGGTGCCCGAGCGCCGCCACGGCGATGCCGGCCGCGGCGGCCAGCGTGCCCTGGATGGCCAGGTCCCAGTGGAACGCATGCGGGGCGGCCGTGTCGGCGATCGGCGGGTAGGCGAGCGAGGGTGTCGAGGCCAGGAAATCGGCCAGCGCATGCGTGCGGAACAGCCACCAGCCGGCCACGGCCGACGCGCCGGCGAGGATCACCAGCGGCAGCGTCATCACCGGCGGCGACTCGTGGGCGTGGTGGCCGGCCTCCTCCGGCACCCGCGTCGGGCCGGTGAAGGTCATGAAGACGGCGCGGAAGGTGTAGAAGGCCGTGAGCCCCGCCGTGACGAGCGACATCCAGAACAGCAGCCGCCAGGTGGCCGGGGCGTCGAGGGCGTCGAGGTCCGCGACCCAGCCGCCGACGGGCCTCGTGGCGGGGCCGGACTGCTCGCTGGCGAGGTGCCACACGGTCGCGGTGGCGGCATGGCTGCCGCTGGCCCCCGCCTCGTGGTGCTCGCCGTGGGCGGCCGGCCAGCCGCGGGCGGGCAGCGCGGCGAGGGTCGCGTCCTTGCGGAAGAAACCGGCGAACGGGGCCACGCCCGCCAGGGCCAGAGCGCCGACCAGGAACGTCGCCGCCGTGATCGGCATGATCCGCCGCAGGCCGCCGAACCGCCGCATGTCGATCACGCCCCCCATCGCGTGCATCACCGAGCCCGCCCCGAGAAACAGGAGCGCCTTGAAGCAGGCGTGGGTCAGGAGGTGGAAGATCGCGGCGGTGAAGCCCAGCAGCGTGCCGGTGCCGAGGCTCGCGAACATGTAGCCCAGTTGGCTGATCGTGGAATAGGCGAGCACCCGCTTGAGGTCGTTCTGCACGGTGCCGATGAGGGCGGCGACGAGGGCCGTCGTCGCCCCCACGATCGACACGGCCGTCAGCGCGCCGGGGCAGGCCACGAACAGGGGCGCCGTGCGGGCGACGAGATAGATGCCCGCCGTCACCATCGTCGCGGCGTGGATCAGGGCGCTGGCCGGCGTCGGTCCCTCCATCGCGTCGGGCAGCCAGACGTGCAGCGGCAGCTGCGCGCTCTTGCCGCAGGCAGCAAGAAGCAGGAGCAGGCAGATCGCCGTGCCCACCGCACCGCCGACGAAGCCGGCCGCGTCGGCAAGCCGCGTCTGGCCGAGGATGCCGGGCACGATCGCGCCGTCCACGAGCGTGTCGTGGAAGTCGAGGGTGCCGTAGGTGATCCAGAGCAGGAACGTGGCGACGGCCAGGCCGAAGTCACCCACCCGGTTGACGAGGAAGGCCTTCTTGGCGGCCCGGGCCGCCTCGGGCTTCGTGAACCAGAAGCCGATGAGCAGGTAGGAGCAGGCGCCCACCGCCTCCCAGAACACGTAGACCAGGAGGAAGTTGCTCGCCGCCACGAGCATCGACATCGAGAACACGAACATGGCGATCAGGGCGAAGAACCGCGGATAGCCCGGGTCGCCGTGCATGTAGCCGACGGAGTAGAGGGCGACGAGCAGGCCGACGCAGGTGATGATCACGAGCATCGTCGCGGTGAGCGGGTCGAGCCGCAGAGCGATCGGGATCGAGAGCGATCCGGCGGGGGCGTGGCCCACGGCCGGCGGCCCGCCGCCGTCGACCGCCGCCCATTGCCAGAGCGTGCGCACCATCTCGACCGGCCGGCCGGCAGGCGGATGGGCCTCGGCACCCGTGCCCACCTCGCGGGCCAGGCCCGCCAGGAGCGCCACGGACACCGCGGCGGACGCGGCGATGCCGGCGAGCGCCGGCAGGTGGGCCCGGGGCCCCAGCGCCCGTCCGCAGACCACCGTGAGCACGGCGGCCGCGAGCGGCAGCAACGGCACGAGGACCAGCAGAGTGTCGGGTGTCAGGTCGGGCATGGCGTGGACGCGGTGGGACGGGTCAGACGTGCTCACGCTCGAGGAGCTCGTCCTCGTCGGCGGCAGGCCGCACGCCGGCCGGCGTGAGGCGGGGAAACGCGGGTGCGACGGAGTCGACGGCCGGCAGTTCGCGATCCACGGCCCGGGCGAGGGTGTCCTCGCGACGCGACTGCCTGGCAGCGGCGTCGTGCCGGCCGGTGCGGGCGAACGCCGGGAGCACGTGGACGAGCGCCACGGCCGCCTCGCAGGCGGCCACCGTGAGCACGAAGATCACGAGCACCTGCCCGCCCCAGTCACCGTGGAACCGGCTCCAGGCCACCAGGCTCACGGACACGCCCTGCAGCATCAACTCGGCCGAGAGGAACATCACGATCAGGTTGCGGCGGGCGAGGATGCCCACGAGGCCGAGGGCGAAGAGGACGGCGCCCACCACGAGGGCGTTTTGCAGGAGGGCGAGCTGGTTCATCGGCGCGACCCTCCCGAGGCGGCCAGTTCACCTGAGGGATCGCCGTGCCGGGACACGACGGCGATCGAGCCGACCAACGCCACCAGCAACAGCACGCCGGCCACCTCGACGGCCAGCAGATGGCGGCCGAACAGCTCGCCGCCGAGCCGGGCCACATGATCGGTGGCCAGCGGATCCGCCGCCGGGCGGCCCCCCGCCCCCGGGCCCATGCCCGACCCGGGTGCGATCGCCACGACCGCCGCCCGCGAGGGCAGCTTGCAGCAGGCCGAGGTCTCCGCCGAGAGCCGGCCGACGACGAGCGACAGCAGGCCGAGCAGCACCGCGCCCGCCACGGCCGCCAGCAGCGGCTCGTTCGAGACGCGGTCGTAGGGGGCGAGGCCGGCCGGCTGCGCGAGCATGAGCACGAACAGGAACATCACCAAGATCGCGCCCGCATAGACCACGATCGTCGCCACGCCGAGGAACTGGGCGCCGAGCACGAGCAGCACGCCCGCCACGCCGGTCAGGGCCAGCGCGAACCAGATCGCGGCATAAACCGGCGATCGCGACACGACCGTCGCCGCCCCCGAGATCACCGCCACGAGCGAGACGATCAGGAACACCGCCTCCTCGCCGAGTCCACCCCGCCGCCGGCCGGGGAGCACGAGGCCGGCGAGGGCGGCTGTCCCCAGCGCAGCGCCCGCCCAGCGGGCGAACCGCCGCTCCGCACCTCGGGGCAGGAGCAGCCAGAGGCTGGCCGCCGCCGCCGCGACGGAAGCCGCGAGGAGCGTGCCAGGGGCCGGGAGCGGAACCGCCGCGACGATCACAGCGTGCCCCCCATGTCCGCCGACTTCATCGGCTCCGCGTCCTTCGTCATGTCGTACACGCTGAGCAGCTTCTCCTTGTCGAAGATCATCTCCTCGCGGCTCTTGCCCGTGAGGTCAAGCAGGCTCGTCAGTTCGATCGCGTCGACCGGACAGGCCTCCTCGCACATGCCGCAGAAGATGCACCGCAACTCGTCGATCTGGAAGCTCTCGGGATACTTCTCGCGGTCGGGCCAGGGGCTCTCGGTCGCGACGATGTCGATGCAGTGGGCCGGGCAGGCGGTGGCGCAGAGGAAGCAGGCCACGCACTTGACGCGGCCCTCCGCGTCGCGGTTGAGCCGGTGCACGCCACGGTAGATCAGCGGGTTGCCCACCGTGGGTCGCTGCTCCGGGAAGCTGACGGTGACCTTCGGGCTGACCAGGTGCCGGGCTGTCGTCGTCAGGCCCTGCACGAACAGCGGCAGGTAGAGCCGTTCGGTCAGGCCCAGCGGCTTCTCCTCCAGCCAGGTGATTGCGGGGTCGGTCGGCTTCATCTCACACCTCCACCAGTTCGTGCTCAAGGTCGAGCGGGCCGCGGGTGCGGATCGGGGTGTTGTCGGTGCCTGACGGCGTCAGCAGGCCCGCCGCGAACCAGCCGAGGAAGAAGACCACCCAGGGAGCGGCGATCGCGACGGCCTTGGCGCCGCCGGCACCCAGCGCGGTCACGAGGTGCGGCCGGAACTCCTCGACGGTCGCCACCGTCACGAGGTTGGCGAGCCCGAGGGGCAGCATCACCTTCCAGGCCAGGTTCATCAGTTGGTCGAAGCGAAACCGCGGCCAGCTCCAGCGGACGAGCATGAAGAACAGGATCACGGCGAGGATCTTGGCCGAGAGCACGCCGAAGCGGATCAGGCACTGCAGCCAGGTGATCTCCTGGCTCGCGCCCGTCACGCCCCACAGGTGCCAGCCGCCGAGGAACATGATCACGATCAGGAAGGCCGCCGTGACCATGTGGAGGAACTCGGCCACGAGGAACAAAAGCAGCTTGATCCCCGAATACTCGGTGTGGTAGCCGCCCACGAGTTCCTGCTCGGCCTCGGGCAGGTCGAACGGCAGCCGGGCCGCCTCGGCGAAGCTCGCCACCAGGAAGACGACGAACCCCAGCGGCTGCGCGAAGGCGTACCAGACGCCGCTCTCCGCCTGGGCGTTCATGATCGCGTCGAGCTTGAGCGACCCGGCCGCGAGCACCACGCCCAGCAGCCCCAGGCCGAGTGGAATCTCGTAGGCCACGAGCTGGGCGCTCGACCGCAGGCCGCCCAGGAAGCCGTACTTGTTGTTGCTCGCCCACCCGCCGAGCAGCACGCCGTACACGGCGATGCTGGAAAGCGCGAACACCCAGAGCACGCCCACGTCGAGGCCGGGCGCGACCAGGAAGGGAACGGGATCCGGCAGCCCGGCAATGCCCAGGGGCGGCAGCACGCTGCCGAAGGGGATGGCGGCGAAGATTGCCAGCGATGCGGCCAGGATCACCAGGGGCGCCGCGGTGTAGAGCACCTTGTCGACGTGCCGCGGCGTGAAGTCCTCCTTGAGGATGATCTTCAGGCCGTCGGCGAGCGGCTGGCCGAGCCCGAAGAGCCGCACCTTGGTCAGCGGGATGCCGACGCGGTTGGGGCCCTTCCGGTCCTGGACCCAGGCGGCCATCCAGCGCTCGACCAGCACCAGGTAGGCGGCCGCCGTCATCAGGCCGCCGACGAGCAGGCCGATCTTGACGAGCGCGGCGAGCGTGGTGGGGGAGGGGAGCAGATTCATGTCGCGGCCAGTTGGTGGATGCGGAGGTCGACGCCGGTGGCCGGGATGTCGCCGGCGAGCGCCGCGAAGGCGGCCGACGATTCGGCGATCTGCCGCCGAACGGCGTCGGGATCGTACAGGCCCCGGCGGCCGAGCATGTTCCAGAACAGCCGCCCCTCCGGCCAGACGCCGGCCGGCGGCCGGATCGCGGCCCGGAAGCTCTGCGCATGGTGGGCCACGTTGACCCAGGTGCCGGCCCGCTCGG
>JBJTHX010000431.1:0-2746 GCA_046094745.1 Planctomycetia bacterium | reverse complement strand
TCGCCCAGCAGCTCTACGAGGGCATCGACCTTCCCGACGAGGGCCGGGTGGGTTTGATCACCTACATGCGGACCGACTCCACCAACCTCTCGCGCGAGGCGATCGAGATGGCCCGCCGCTACCTCGACCAGCGGCACGGGGCGGCCTACGTCCCCGAGAAGCCCCGCTCCGACACCAGTTCCAACGAGTCGGCCCAGGAGGCCCACGAGGCGATCCGCCCCACCGACGCCTTCCGCGAGCCGGCCCTCGTCGCCGCCGCCCTCACCGACGAGCAGCTGAAGCTCTACAAGTTGATCTGGGAGTGTTTCGTCTCCTGCCAGGCCACCGATGCCGAGTGGGACTCCACGAGCGTGCGGATGCGGCGGACCGACCGCGACACCGGGGCCGTCTTCAAGGCCCATGGCCGCGTCCTCAAGTTCGACGGCTTCTACCGCATCAGCGGCACGCCGCGGGACGACGGCGACCAGGTGCTGCCCGACTTCGCCAAGGGAGCCGTGCTCGCCCCGATCGACATCGAGCCGCGGCAGAAGTTCCAGGCACCGCCGCCGCGATACACCGAGGCCACGCTCGTCAAGAAGATGGAGGAGGAGGGCATCGGCCGCCCCTCCACCTACGCGAGCATCATCAACGTGATCGAGAAGCGGAACTACGTCATCCAGCAGGAGCGGCGGTTTCACGCGACCGCGATCGGCGAGGCGGTGACGGGCTTTCTCAAGCGGGGCTTCCGCGACCAGTTCATCGAGATCGGCTACACGCGGGAAATCGAGCGGGAGCTCGACCAGGTGGCCCAGGGCACGAAGCGCTGGACCGAGATGCTCCACGAGTTCTACGACGAACTGACTCCGAAGCTCGGGGACGCCGCCAACGAGCCCCACGAGAAGGCGAAGTCGGAGCCGTCGCCCTGGAAGTGCCCGCAGTGCGGTCGCCGGCTCGAGTATCGGCTCGGCGGCAAGGGCGAGTTCCTCTCCTGCTCCGGCTACAACGAGAAGATCATCGAGGAGCCGGTGGCCGTCGCCGCCAAGCCCGCCAAGGGCAAGGCGAAGCGGGCCAAGAAGGCGAAGCCCAAGGAGAAGCCGGCCTGCACGTTCGCCATGCCGGTGGACCGCCAGCGGCGGCCGCTCCTGCCGGAGCAGATCGACCTGCTCTCGCCGGCCGGCGTGCCGATGGTGAAGCGGACCGGCCGGTTCGGCGACTTCCTCGTGGAGGACAAGCCGCGGCCGCCCAAGACCCGGGGCAAGAAGGCTGCCGACGCCCCGGCGGAGCCGGCGTCCTTCATCCTCAACCTCGACCGCAAGGGCAACGTGAAGTTCCCGTCCCCACCGCCCCTGGTCACCGACATCGCCTGCCCGAAGTGCGGCGACGTGATGAACCTGCGGGACGGCAAGCGGGGCCCGTGGCTCGGCTGCAGGGCGTTTCCCAAGTGCCGCGGTCGCGAGGCGTTCACGAAGCTGCCCGAGCCCCGGCAGAAGGAGCTCGAAAAACAGCTTGCGACCCACATGCGCGGCCAGACGAAGCTCTCGCTCACCCGTCGCGACGGCACGACGCCCGTGCCCGAGGGCACGCCGCTGGCCGCCCTGACGATGGAAGGCGGCGTCGCCACCCTTGAGCCTTTCACCGGGTAAGGCGGCGGCCTCCAGCCGCGACGCAAGCCTTCAGGCCTGCGAATGCGACCCGGGGTATAGTGGTTGCAGATCGAGCGTGAACCGCTCGCGTCGGTCGATCGAGGTCCGCATGCCCGTCCCCTCCCACGCCGCCGATGACGGCCTCGTGTTCCCGAGGCAGCGTCACGTGATCGCCGCCGACGCGCGGCGGTTTCGCGCCCTCGCGGCCGCCGATCGGTGGCGCGAAATCTTCGCCCTGCGAAACTGGGCCGCCCGGCTTGGGCAGGCTTCCCAGCGGAGCGAAGCGATCCGCCGGCTCGAGGCGGACGAGGAGGCAAGGTGGCAGGCCATCCAGAAGGACCTGTTCGCTCACCATGCCAGCTGAAGCGAGCGGGCCCTCCGACGCGATCGAAGCCGCGTTGACGGACTTGATCGCGGTCTTGACCCGCGCCGACATTCCATACGTGCTGATCGGCGGCCTCGCGACGGGATACCGTTCACGTCCACGATACACGAAGGACATCGATCTCATCCTCGACATCCCCCAGATCGCCCTGCCAGTGGTCCTCGATTCCCTCGCGGCGGTCTGGGCTTCCAGTTCGACCAACGGGAAGTCATCGAGGAATTCACGCGGCATCACATGGCGGTGCTCTGGCGCGACGGAGTGCGAATCGACTGGCTGAAGCCGCTGCTCCCCGCATACCGCCACGTGCTCGAGCGTTCCCTCACGGAACCCGGACCCGGGGGACCGATTCGTGTGGCCACGGCAGAGGGCCTTGTCCTCATCAAACTATTCGCCTTTCGACTTCAAGATCAGACCGACGTCGAGGCGCTGGTGGCCGCGAATCAAGCCACTCTCGATGTCGACTGGATCAAGGCCGAATGGCCGGCCGTATTCGATCTGAATGACCCGCGGATGCGTTGGTTTCTCGGTCTGATTGCCGCGGACCGAAACTGATTCCAAGTCGTCAGGCCGCTGACGGTCGCCCGCTCGATTCCGGTCCCGCTACAGCCAGGGCGGGTCGGCGACGAAGGTGCTCGGCACCTCGTCGAGGGCCACGGCGTAGGCCGTGGCATGCGAGCGGCAGTGGGAGATGCTCACGAGCACGCAGCGGATGCCGAGCTTCTCCGCCACCTCCTGCGTG
>JBJTHX010000430.1:0-9172 GCA_046094745.1 Planctomycetia bacterium | reverse complement strand
GGCCTGGTGCGTGGCCACGGCCAGGTTCGGCAGCGGCCCCATGCTCGGGCTGTCGATGGCGAGCGTCTTCACGCCGCGGTCGGCGAGATAGGTCATCGTCTCCGGTTTCGGCGCCGCCCACCCCGGGGTCTTCCGCCGCAGCGGCTCCACCACGAACCGCTCTCCCGCCGGCAACGGCTTGTAGTAGGCGTCGGTGTAGCCCGTGCGGAAGCAGACCACGTCGCCGGGGCCGACCGGCCGGTGCGCGAGCTCCCATGCGCGGACGTGCTCGGGGCCGATCAGGAAACTCTCCCCGGGAGCCGCCTCGTCGCGGTGCTCCGTGAGGTCGACGACGCACGCCTCCCCGCAGAACTGCCAGGCCTGCACCTTCTCGCCCGTGACGGCCCCCATCGGCCCGGCGCCCTCGAGCCCGGAGCCGGGAGGCGGGACGAAGTGGGCCGGCGCGTCCCATTGGGTGCCGGTGTGCTCGTCGATCACGAGCATGTCGCGGTGGCGGCCCGTGCGACCGAACGTGGCCGTCGGCACGACCGCCAACGGCGTCATGCCGACCGGCCAGACGCAGGGCAGGTCGGGAGCCACGGCGAGCGACAGGTCGACGACGGTCGGCGGCGGACCGGGTTCGGCGGCTCGGCCGGTGGCCGCGACGAGAGCCACGAGCAGGAGCGCGCCGGGCACGAAACGACCGCGGGATGTCGCGCAGGCAGGCGATGCGATCATGGGAATCCTCGCAGTCAGGCGGAAACCGTCCGCGGCCCGACGGGCCCGTTCACGACCGACGGCAGCGGCTCGCCCCGCTGGGCCGCCACGGCCAGTTCCGGCGCGGTGGTCCGCAGTCGCTGGACGGCGGCGGCGCTGACGCTCGCCACGTGCGGTGCGAGGATCACGTTCGCGCGGCCGAGGATCGGGTGTCCGGCGGGGATCGGCTCCGGCGCGAAGACATCGAGGGCGACGCCTGCCACGTGCCCCGAGTCGAGGGCGGCGACGAGCGCGTCGGCATCGACGAGATCGCCGCGGGAGAGATTGACGACCAGCAGTCCCGGCCGGGCCGCCGCGAGTGTCACCGCGTTGAGCAGGCCCCGTGTCTCGGGCAGCGAGGGGCAGTGGAGCGTGACGAGGTCGCTCTCGGCGAGCAGCCCCTCCAGCGGGACGGGCTGGGCCCCGGCGGCCGTGACCGCGTCGGCGTCGGCCAGCGGATCGCTCACGAGCACGCGGCCGCCGAAGGCGACGAGCCGCCGTACGACGCCGCGGCCGATCCGGCCGAAACCGACCACGCCGCAGGTCATGCCGGCGAGCGTGCGGAAGGCCGCTGGCGGGGCGGCGATCCGCCACTCGCCGTCGTGCACGAGGCGGCTTTGCGGCACGACCTGCCGGGTGAGGGCGAGGATGAAGGCGAGCGTGTGGTCGGCGACCTCGTCGATGCAGTAGTCGGGCACGTTGCAGACGGGGATGCCGCGGTCCCGCGCCGCGGCGAGGTCGACGTTGTCGACGCCGATGCCGTAGCGGACGATCGCCCGCGCCCGCCGCATCGCGTTCACGACGGCGGCGTTCACCGGCGCGAACTGGGTGATCACGGCGTCGGCGTCGGCCACCGCCTCCGCCAGGCGGGCGGGATCCTTGGTCTGGGCGGCGACGACGCGGGCCCCGGCCGCCGCGGCGACCGTCTCCTCGGTGGCGAGGTCGGGGAACGAATGGTCCGTGACGACGATCTTCATGATGGCCATCAGGTTAGGCTGTCGACAGTTCAGTTGCAATCGGCCCGACCCTGTGGGACCAGGCCGAGCGTCTCCTCGGCAGCCTGCGTGCTGCGGGTGAAGAGCCCGGCGTTCTCGGGCCGTTTCAGGTCGTCGTCGTACGTGGGGATCATCCGCCGCATGCGGTCCCGTCCCGCGGCCGTCGCGAGCAGGTGGGGCAGGCAGGTCTTGATCGTCTCCAGCGCGATGCTCACGGCGACCGAGGCGCCGGGTGAAGCGCCCAACAGCGCCGCGAGCGACCGATCCTGCGACGCAAACACTTCCGTGCCGAACGTGATGGCTCCGCGGTCGGCCCGCTTGATCGTCTGCACGCGTATGCCGGCCTCCACGAGCCGCCAGTCGGCCCGGCGGGCCAGGGGGTAGAACAGCCGCAGTGCCTCCATGCGTCGTTCCATGCCCTGGACCGCCTGCCCGACGAGATATTGCACGAGCGGGCGGTTGTGGAGCGCCGCCCGCAGGAGCGTGCCGATGTTGGAACCGCGGAGCGACCGCGGGAGGTCGGTCCACCGGCCGGTCTGCTTGAGGAATCGCGTGGTCCACGAGCCGAAGGGTCCGAAGAGCAGCTGCCGCCGCCCGTCGAGCCGCCGGAGATCGAGGTGCGGCGCGCCCAGGCTCGGCGCCGACGGCGGCGTGGCCCCGTAGACCTTCGCCTCATGCCGGGCCGCCAGGGCGGCATCGTCGCACACGAGCCATTGCCCGCCGATCGGAAATCCCCCCAGCCCCACCGTCTCCGGCAGGCCGGTCGACTGCAGCAGCGGCAGGCTGCCGCCGCCGGCGCCCACGAACACGAACCGCGCCCGGTGCACGATCCGCTCGCCCGACGCGACGTGCGTGGCGGCGACCCGCCACGTGTCGTGCTCCCGCTCGAGGCCGGTCACGCGGCACCCTGTCGCGACGTCGCAGCCTTCCTGGTTGCCAAGCCAGCCGAGCAGCCGGCGGGCGAGGCGGCCGACATCCACCTCCGTGCCGCCGTCGGCCAGTGTGGCCGCCACGGGCACGCGTTCGCGGCCCTCCATCACCAGTGGCGCCCAGCCCTGGATCGTGGCCGGGTCGGCGGTGATCTGCATCGACCGGAAGAAGTGGTGCTCACACAGCGCTGCCTGCCGTGCCTGGAGCAAGTCGACGTCTTCGGGTCCCTGCACGAAGCAGATGTGCGGCACGGCGTGGATGAATCCCGCCGGCTCCCCCGCCATGCCGCTCGCGACCGCGTGGGCCCAGAACTGCTTGGAGTGCTCGAACTGCTCGAAGATCCCCAGCGCCCGGCCGATCGGCACGCTGCCGTCCGCGGCGCGGCTGGGGGTGTAGCTGATCTCGCACAGGCCGGCGAGGCCGGTGCCCGCGTTGTTCCAGCCGTTCGAGGCCTCCCGGCATGGCTCGGCAGTGACCTCGACCACGCGGATCGAGAGCCGCGGCTCGAGTCGCTTGAGCATCGCCGCCAGGCTCGCCGACATGATGCCGCTGCCGACGAGCAGCACGTCGGACGCTTCCGGCGCGACGGGGAGGGCGGGTGGAGTCACAGCAGGCACATCGCGCCGACGCTGATGGAGATGAAGAACAGGCCGCAGAGGATGACGCCGACCTGCTGCAGCCAGTGTGGGTGCAGTTCCCGCGGCATCAGCGTCCGGGTGACGTGCAGCGACAAGAGGGCCGACACGCCCAGGCTGACGTTCTGCAGGATCGTGCCGATCTTCGCCGTCTGCAGGGGCCGCAGCGCGAGGAGGACGACGAGTCCGAACACCATGTAGCCGGCGAGGATCGCGTAGTAGACGTGGTGCACCCGGAGGTTGGCCGCCTTCACCCGGCTGGAGGCGGTCCAGATCATGTCGGTCCAGCGGCGGGCGATCTGGTCGCAGACGCTGACCTGGCCCGGCGCGAGCACGAGGAATCCACACAGCAGCGTGAGGAACCAGAGCAGCCCCGCCTGCGCCGGATACCGGGCCGCGATGCCCTCGGCCGACATCGCGGCGACGCGGTCGCCAGTGACGCTGGCGTTGCGGATGAACACCAGCGACATCATGCACGGCAGCGCCAGCCCGACGATGGAGGCGGCGACCCAGAGGGCCTGGTCGCGGTGCACGTGCCGCAGCCAGCCGAGCCAGCGGCCGCGGTTCGCCTCGTCCAGCCGGAACACGCAGCCGGTGTGCGAGAGCCGCACGGTCACGCCGCCGAAGGCGCTGGGGATGGCGCCGACCCGGGCCCCCATGCCCCAGCCCTTGTCGCGGGCGTAGTTGGAGAACATGACGTTGGACAGCCCGCCGGCACCCGCGATCCCGATGAACGACACGATGATGGCCCAATCCAGGGGTGGCAGCCGGCCCTGCTCGCGGACGTAGCGGAGGCCGCTCACGTAGGCCAGTCCCTCGTGCTCGAGATGGTTGCGGAACACGTCGCGGTGGGGTTCGGGCACCGCCGCGAGCGACGCGAACCGCTCCTCCGCGCCGTCGCGCCGGACGGCGAGCGCGGTCGGCTCCCAGCGGTGCCCCGCGACGACGTCGCCCTCGGCACGCAGCGTCGCCGCGGGCTGCCGGACGGTGAACGTGAAGCGGTCCGTGTCGCGAAACGGCGCCGACATCTCCAGGGCCGCCCGCCGTGCGCCGCGGAGCGCCGCCGGCAGGCGGTCCTCCGGCCCGAGGTCGAACTTCGGCCCGCGGGGCAGGATGGTGATGTCGCCGATGGGCCGGCCGTCGGGCTCCCAGGAGCCGGCGACCCGGTACGTGACCCCATCCTCCTCCACCTGCACGTTGAAGTGCCGGCCCACGATCAGCGTCTCGGGCCGCAGGGGCACTGTCCCGAAGCGGAAGAAGCCGGTGACCACGTCCCGCACGACCGGCGCCGAGACCATCGTCACGGCGATGAAGCCGAGGAAGCCCAGCACGAACACGAGCTTGGTCGTCATGATCTTCTCTAGCATCCGGTAGACGGTGCCGCCGAAGACGAGCGGCACGAAGGAGAGGAGGAAGACGGCGATGCCGAGGCCCTTGACGAGCGCGACTTCCGCGGCGCCGGCCGGGAGGTGTCCGAGGAAGGCGGCGGCCAGCGGCACCGCGGCGTTGGAGGCGTTGTAGGGCATCACGCCCCCGATCTCGAGCACGGCGAACACCCACATCCAGAACACCGGCCCGGGCTTCATCCGCAGGATTCCCACGTTGATCGGCTCGCCGCAGTACAGCGCGTAGCGGACGAACAGCAGGTTCACGACCGCCTGCAAGAGGATGCTGATCAAGGGCAGCCAGAACAGCGCCGCCCCGTACTGGGCCGACACGGCCGGCCCGAAGAGCCACTCGCCGGTGCCGATGCACGTGCCGGCGAGCACGATGCCCGGCCCGATCGAGGCCGCCCACAGCCGCCAGCCCGGCCGCGGCGGCTCGGGCAGGTCGCCGACGTCCCAGGCCGCGAGTTCGCCGGCGGCGACGGTGCCCGGATCGGCGCTCGACGCCCGCGGATCGTCCATCACGCGCGATCCTCCGGGAACCGGTCAGGCACCCGCCGTCCGTCGGCCGGGCGGGGCGATGGCATCCATGCATCGCCGGATGCAATCCGCCCGCGGCAGGCTGCTGTTGAAGACGCCGGCGGAGCAATACCCGCGGTAGCCCGTGGCCCGCACCGCGTCGAGAAAGTCCCGGGTGGCGAGGTGCCCCGCGCCCAGCGGGCCGCGGTTGGTCTCCACGAGGTGCACGTGGGCCAGCAGGTCGCGGACGTCGGCCAGCGGCGACGCCATGTCCCGCTCCTCGAGGTTCATGTGGAAGCTGTCGACCATCAGCCGGATGCCCGGCAGGGCGAGGCCACGGACGAGCGCCGCGGCCTCGGCGATCGTGTTGTGGAAGCCGACCTCCAGCTGGTTCACGGGTTCGAAGGCGAGCGTCACGCCGCGGGAAGCCGCCGCGGTGCCGATCCGCGCGAGGGCGGCGCGGATCCGGGCCGCGCCGGTCGCGCGGTCGGGCTCGTCCCGCAGCCGGCCCTGCAGCGAGCCGAACACCATCACCGCCCGCCAGCGGGCCGCGAGATCGACGAACGACAGCAGCAGTTGCTCGGTGCGGTCGCGGACGGCCGCGTCGGCCGTGCTCAGGCAGTTGCCCCGCGTCGCGTAGCTGCCACCCGTCTGGAAGGCGCACATCGGCAGGCCGGCCGCGTCGAGCGTGCGGCGGACGCGGTCTTCGTCGAAGGCCGCCGGATCGGTGATCTGCAGTTCGACGGCGTCGTAGCCGGCCTGCTTCACGCAGGCGACGTCGGCGGCGAACGCCGCCCAGTCCCCATACGAGGCCGGGTCGGGGAGCACGTAGGCGAACTGCATGGGTCGCGGATCCTTGCGGGAGTCGCCGGGGCTCGGCCCGCCCACCGCCGGCGTTCGATCGCGATCAATGTCCCCGTCGCGAGCGGCCACCGCAAGCCCCGCGGCGGGCCGGCGGTTCCGGCCGCTCACCGGCCCATCCAGCCCCCGTCGACGACGAGCATGTGCCCGTCCACGTAGTTGCTGGCGTCACTGGCGAGGAAGAGCACGGGGCCGACGAGGTCGGCCGGCCGGCCCCAGCGGCCGGCCGGGATCCGCTCCCGGATCTTCGGCTCGCGGAGGGGATCCGCCATGATCCCCGCGCACATGTCGGTGTCGAAATAGCCCGGCGCGATCGCGTTGACGTGGATGTTCCGGGCGGCCCACTCGTTGGCCAGGGCCTTCGTCAGGCCCGCCACGCCGTGCTTGGCCGCCGTGTAGGCGGGGATCGTCCAGCCACCCTGCAGGCTGCACACGGAGGCGATGTTGATGATCTTGCCGCCGCCCTGCCCGTCCATGACGCGGGCCGCCTGCTGGCAGAGTTCGAAGACCCCCGTCAGCATTAGCGAGACGATCTCGTCCCACTTGCCGAGGTCGAACTCCAGGGCTGGCTGCCGATGCTGGATGCCGGCCCCGTTGACGAGGATGTCGAGCCGGCCGAACCGCCCCACGACGTCGGCGACGAGCCGCTGCCGAGGCTCCCGCGCGGTGAGGTCCGACTGGAAATAGGCCCATTCGCCGCCGGCCGCCTGCATGCGGGCCGGCAGGTCTCCGGCGTCGGGGGCACTGGCGGCCACCGCCACCTTCGCGCCGGCCTCCGCGAGGCCGGTGGCGATGGCGAGCCCCAGGCCGCGGCGGCCCCCGGTCACCAACGCGACCCGGTCCCGGAGATCGAAGAGGTCGTTCATGTCGCTTGCACTCCCCATCCGGCACGGTGTCTCCCGGCGTCCGCGGCGGCCCGCGGTGCCCGGCCCGCAACGATCATTCCTCCCGCCACTCGATCGGGCACGTCGCGGCGGCGCCGCCGTCCACCGGCATCACGAGCCCGGTGATCATCGACGCGGCGTCGCTCGCCAGAAACACGATCGGGCCGACCAGTTCCCGCGGCTCACCGATCCGGCGCATCGGCAGTTTCGTCAGCACCTGCTCCATGAAACTGCGGTTGGCGAAAATGCTCGTCGTGTTCATGGCGGTGCGAAACCAGCACGGGGCGACGGCGTTGACGCGGATGCCCCGGGGCCCCCACTCGCAGGCCAGTTCCCGGGTGAGCGCGGCGATGGCCCCCTTGGTGGAGCTGTACGCCGCGTTGCCCCGGCCCGTGCCGAGGAAGCCGCCGCCGAGGGCCGACATGTTCACGATCGCGCCGCTTCCCCGAGCCAGCATCACCGCGCCGACCTCCCGGCACATCCAGAACGTGCCGTGATAGTTCACCTCGGTCAGCCGCCGCACCTGCGCGGCGGAAATCTCCGTCGTCGGGATGCGGGCCGTGATGCCGGCGATGTTGACCAGGACGTCGATGCCGCCGAAGTCTGCGGCGATCCGGGTCACCGTGGCCGCCACGGCCCCCTCGTCGGCGACGTCGCAACCGTAGGCCCGGCAGGTGCGGCCGAGGGCCTCGATCTCCTGCAGCGTGCCGGAACAGTCGGCGGCGGCCAGGTCGATCACGGCCACGTCGGCGCCGTGTGCTGCGAGGCCGACGGCGGCTGCCTGGCCGAGGCCGCGGGCGGCGCCCGTCACCACGGCCGTGCGTCCGGAGAGGTCGAAGAGTCGGTCGGTCATCGGGCGGACCCACGGCGGGGCCGTCCGCCCATGGCCTGCGGCGGCGGGTCGGCCGCTACGGAATGTAGACGATCCCGGTCGCCGAGGCGATGTCCACGTTGCCCAACGCGTTCTGGCTGATCCGGTTGCGGATCACCCGGGTGCGGCTGCACGGGCCCACGGCGTACAGACCGTAGTTGCCGCTCGTGACGATCGCGTTGCCCGCGCCGGTGGCCGTGCCCCCGACGAGCAGGTCGGTGGCCGCGTTGAGCAGCAGGCCGCTGGCGCCGCTGTCCACGATCGAGTTGGCCGCGATCACCGTGCCGCGGGAGTTGCCCGCCACGGCCACGCCGTTGAGGCCGTTGGAAACGATCGTGTTGCCCGCCCCCACGCCGCCGACCGTGGTGTCCGTCGCCGCGACGAGCAGGATGCCGTCGAGCAGGTTGCCGCGGATCTCGTTGCCGAGCACCCGGTTGCCGCTCGAGCCGGAGATCGTGATCCCCTGCCCGTTGTTGGTGAGCACCCGGTTGGCCATGAAGGGCTGGGCGCCGCCGATGATCGTGCCGGAGGTGCCCGGGCCGACGAAGATGCCGCCGAGGGCGTTGGGAATGGGATTGGAAGCCTGGAAGCCGGCCCCGATCACCGAGTTGAAGATCCGGTTGTTGCGGGCGTTGCCGATGATCTCGAGGCCGTAGCGGAGGTTGCCCGAGAGGTGCACCTTCGTCTCGACCGACGGCTGGAAGCCGCCGATCGCGTTGCCGTGGGCGTTGTCGGTGATCACGAGGCCGCTGCCGTAGTTGGCAATCGCCGAGGAGATCGCCGCGTTGGTGCCGGCGGCGGTGTCCTCGATGGTCACCCCCGTGGCGTTGCCGCCGATCACGATCCCGTTGCCATAGTTGCCCGCCACCAGGCAGGTGCGGATCAGGTTGTCGCCGCCGGTGGCCGTGATCTGGATGCCGTTCAGGCGGTTCGGGGCCGCCCCTCCGAAGGCCACCATCCCCACGAAGCTGTTGAAGGCGACGAACCCGCTGGCCCGGCCGGCGATCTCGAGGCCGTGCCGGTTGTTGCCGGAGTTGACGTTGCCCAGCGGGATCGGGCCGCCCACGATCGTGCGGGCCGACGTGCCGTTGACGAGGATGCCGCTGCCACCGTTGGCCACGACCGTAGCGTTGTCGGCGCCGATGCCCGTGAAGTTCGCCTGCACGATCGTGTCGTTGGAACTCGTGATCCGCAGGCCGTTGCCGCCGTTGCCCGAGAGCACGTTGTAGAACACGAACGGATCCTGGCGGAACGTCGTGCCGAGGAGCGAGTTGCCGCTGGCGTTCACGATCGCCACGCCATCCGCCGCGTTGCCCAGGGCCGCGTTGCCCGAGCCCGTCGTGCCGACGAAGTTGCC
>JBJTHX010000429.1:0-9735 GCA_046094745.1 Planctomycetia bacterium | reverse complement strand
CGACCGGCTGGCCACGTTCGAGCGGCTCGCGGCGGAACCCGACATGCCCGCGAGCCGGGCCGTGGCCCTGGCGATCAACGGCTGGCTGCAAGGCGCCGCCATGGGCGACGACAACCTCAAGGTGGCCCTGTCGTCGGTGCGGCTGCGGGACATGCTCCGCGACTACCTGCGGGCCGCGGAGCCGGCCGCCCGCGACGACCTGCTCGCGCGGATGCTGAACGAGGAGTCGTTCGGCGCCGCGGCGCTGGCCGGCATCGCCCGGCAGGCCGGGCACCTCCAGTTCGAAGAGCCCCGGCGACTTCGGCTCGGGTGGATCGAGCGGCGGACGCATCTGCCGGGCGAGCCGGCCGCCCGCTGCCTCGTGCAACTACCCCCCGAATACGACCCGCTGCGGGCCTACCCCGCGATCGTCACGCTGCACGCCGCCTGGACCACGCCGCTCAAGCAGGTGGAGTGGTGGGCGGGCCTGCCGGCCGCCGACGGCACGCGGCTCGGCCAGGCCACGCGGCAGGGCTTCCTCGTCATCGCCCCGGCCTGGGCCCGGGAGCACCAGGCCGCCTACGACTCCTCGGCCCGCGAGCAGGCGATCGTGCTCGGCGGCCTGCGGGAGGCCTGCCTGCGGTTTGCGATCGACACCGACCGCGTCTTCCTCTCGGGGCACTCGATGGGGGGCGACGCGGCCTGGGACATCGGCCTCGCCCATCCCGACCTGTGGGCCGGCCTGGTCGCGATCTCGGCCGCAAGCGACCGCTACGTGCGGCACTACTGGCGCAACGCGGCGGCGTTGCCGCTGTACTTCGTCGGCGGCGAGCTCGACGGCGGCACGATCCAGAAGAACGCCGTCGACCACGACCGCGACTTCCTCCAGGGCTACGACGCGACCTACGTCGAGTACCGGGGCCGCGGCCACGACCACTTCGCCGAGGAGCTGCTGCGGATCTTCGACTGGATGGGCCGCAAGCGCCGCAAGCCGCCGCAGTCGATCGAGGCCGTGTCGATGCGGCCGTGGGACCGGTTCTTCTGGTGGCTGGAGTTCGCGGAGCCGCCGCCGAAGACGGTCACGCTGCCGGCCGCCTGGCCGCCGGCCAAGGGGGCCGGGCCGCTGGAGATCGAGGGCCAGGTGACGCCCGGCAACACGGTGGCCGCCCGGCTCGGCGCCCGCGGCGTGCGGATCTGGCTGGCGCCGGAGTTCGTCGACATGGCCCGGCCGGTCACGGTCACGCTCTCGGGCGAGCGGCTCTTCAAGGGGAAGGTCGTGCCCGACGAGCGGGTGATGCTCGAGGACCTGCGGCGGCGGGGCGACCGCCGTCACCCGTTCTGGGCCGTCGTCGAAGGGCCGCGGTGACGGGCCGGGGCCCGAACAAGCCGGATGGTCGCCGCGGACGCTCGGTGATAGTATTTTACGACTGTCGATGCCCTCCCCGCCGGCGTGGACCGCTCCATGCTCCGCATCATCATCCTGGCGGCGCTGCTCGCGGCGACGGCGCTGCCGGCGGCTGAGCCCACGCCGGCAGCCGGCCGTCACGCCGACCGGTTCCGCCGCGAGATCGCGCCTTTGCTCACGCGGGCCTGCGGCTCCTGCCACGACCCCGACACCCAGGAAGGGGGCGTCGTGCTGACCACGCTCGACGGCTCGATGGACGAGGCCGCGACCGTCGCCGTGTGGAAGAAGGCCCGGAAACTCGTGCCCGCGCGGACGATGCCTCCCGCCGAGGCCGAGCCCTTGGCCGACGGGGAGATCGCGTCGCTCGAATCCTGGATCGACGGGGGCTTCGCGCTCGAGGCCGAGCGTCTCCGCGCGACGACGAGCCGGCTCGTGACGCGGCGCCTCACCAACCGCGAGTTCAACCGCTCGCTCCTGCATCTCGTGGGAGCCGCGTCGTCGCGGCGGGACTTCACCGCCGACCAGAACATCCCCCTCGACGCCGTGGATGCGACCGGCTTTTCCAACGACGCCCGCGCCAATCCCCTGACGAAGACCCACCTGGAGGCCTGCAAGCAGGCGGCCCTGGAAGCGCTCGGGGTGTTCGCCCCGTTCGTCGAGCAGCCGCGGCCGCCGCTGCGGTATTTCTACCCGGGCGAGTTCTGCCACACGTCGCGGGCCACCCAGGACCACATCTTCGACTACGTGAAGAACGTCGCCCACCCGATGACGGAGGTGGAGTTCCGCACTCGGCGGGAGATCGAGGGCCTGAAGGGCAACTCGTTCCTGGATCGCCCGATGAACAAGGCGGTCTTCGGCCCCGCGCTGTTTCCCTTCCGGCCCGGGGAACTGCAGGGCTTCGAGAACGAACTGCTGCTCGCCAACGCGGCCGCCTTCCCCGCCAGCGAGATGTATTCCCGCGGCACGTTCACGTTCCGGGTGCGGGTGCGGGGCAAGCCCGGCGCCGACGGCACGCTGCCGCTGATGCGCATCCAGGCCGGGTTCTTCGACGCGTTCGCCAACCACTTCCGCCCGCTCGCCAGCGTGCGGCTCGCGGCGGCCGAGCAGGTGTTCGAGTTCACGGGCCACGTCCGCGACTTCCCCTACCTCGACAACATCCCGCCGCAACTCACGTTTCGCGACGGCAACGTCCCGAGCCTCACCACCTTCGGGACCACCGACTGGAGCGGCTGCGCGGCTGCCTTCTTCGTGGTGCTCGTGGAGAACGCGGGCCGCCACGAGCACGGGCTGCCGCTCACGCCGGGGCACCACCGCTGGGCCCTGGGCAACATCCACATCGGGTCCTACGACGAGATCTACGAGCGGGCCCGGGCCAAGACGCTGCCCAACTACTGCATGGAGGACTACGCCCTCGTGGCGGAGTTCGTGAAGAACCAGCAGGAACTCGCCGGCAAGGCGCCGGCCATCGAGATCGACTGGGCGGAGCTGACGCTCGAGGACGCGCCGCGGCACAACGCCGTGTTCTTCGCGGCCGCCGATCGCGGCCCCACCGACGCCTATGCCGCAGCGGTGATCGGCCGGTTCGTCGACGCCGCCTTCCGGGGCTTCGCCACGGCCGACGACCGGCGGACGTTCACCGACCTGTACGCGACGCTGCGCCGCGAGGGCCTCGGCTTCCAGCCGGCCGTGCACCAGGTGCTGGCGGCGGTGCTCGTCTCCCCCAAGCACCTGTTCCTCGACGACTTCGCCGCGGCCGCGACCGAGCGGTCCCACGCCCTGCTGCTGGCGGCCAAGCTCTCGTTCTGGCTGTGGGGCGAGCCGCCGGACGAGACACTCCTCGCGGCCGGGGCCGATGGCACGCTCCTCCAGCCGGCGGTGCTGCGGGCGGAAGTGGCCCGGCTGCTGGCCGACTCCCGGGCACGGCAGTTCGTCGACCGGTTCATCGACGAGGCCTGGCACCTCGACCGCTTCGACAAGCTCGCGATCGACAAGTCGCGCCACGCCTTCTACGACGAGCAGCTCGAGGAGGAGGTCAAGGAGCAGTTCCGGCGCACCGTGCACGGCGCCCTCGGGCTCGACGGCCCGGGGGACGTCCGCCGCCTGATCGACGACGACCACGTCTGGCTCACGCCGCGGCTGGCCGCGCTGTACCGCGTGCCGGGCTACGAGGGGCACGGCGAGTTCGTGAAGGTGCCGCTGCCGGAGGGCCGGCCCCTCGGGGGCGTGCTCACGCAGGCCCGGATCATGAAGATGAACTCCGACGGCGCCGACTCGCACCCCGTCCGCCGGGGAACCTGGGTGCTGGAGCGGATCCTCTTCGACCCGCCCCCGCCGCCGCCGAAAGTCACGCCGCTGGAGGAGAAGGGGATCATCAAGGCCGCGTCCCTCCGCGAGCGGATCGCGGCGCACGCCCGGTCGAGCGGCTCCTGCGTCGCCTGCCACCGGCGGATCGACCCCTTCGGCCTGGCCTTCGAGAACTTCGACGCCGCCGGCGGCTGGCGCGACGCCGTCCCGGCCGGCGCGGCCGAGGAGCCGGTGCAGATCGAAAGCACGCTCGCCGACGGCACGGTCATCGCCGGCCTCGCCGATCTCAAGCGGTACATCCTCGACCGGCGGCTCGCGGCCTTCACCCACGGCTTCGTGGAGAGCGTCGTGCAGTATGCGGTCGGCCGCCGGCTCGATCTGGCCGACGAGCGGTCGGTGGAGCAGGCCGCGCGGGCGTTCGTCGACGCACGGTACGATTTTCAGGCCCTGGTGCAGGCGGTGGCGGCATCGCCGTCGTTCACCGGCCTGCCCGAATGACCCCCGGGAGGGCGTGTCCATGAAACTGATCAGCCGCAAGGCGTTCCTGGTGGGGTCGGGCGCGACCATCGCGCTGCCCTGCTTCGCGTCGCTCGAGAAGCTCGGCGCCGCCGCTCCCGATCCGGCCGGGCGGAAGCGGCGGTTCTGCGCCATCTTCTTCCCGTTCGGCGTGTCGCTGCCGCCGAAGAGCGACGACCCGAAGAACACCGACTACCAGGACTACCACTGGTTTCCCGACGGCGACGGCGGCCGCGACTACCGGATGAGCAAGACGCTCGAGCCGCTGGCGGCCTTCCGGGAGGACATGACGGTCTTCTCCGGCCTCTCCCATCCGCACTACCGCGTGATCGGCACCGGCCACCGCAACGGCGGGCTGTTCCTCAACGGCGCCAACATCGTCAAGGGCGCGCCGAACTCCGTCAGCCTCGACCAGCTGATCGCCTCGCACCAGGAGGGGGAAACGCGGTTTCCGTCGCTCGTGCTCTCCTCGGGCGGCGGCGTGGGCGTACCCCTCGCTGCCCAGACGATCTCCGTCGATCGCCACGGCAAGTTCGTGCCCGCGCTCTCCGAGCCGCGGCAGATCTTCAACCGCCTGTTCGGGGTCGAGGCGGGCGCGGCCGCCGCCCTGCGGCCCCAACGCAGCATCCTCGACGTGACGATGGACAGCGCCCGGAGCCTGATCCAACGGCTCAATCCCGCGGACCAGCGGGCCTTCGCCGACTACCGCGAGTCGATCCGCGAACTCGAGCACGACCTCGACCGCGCGGAGCAGTGGGCGAACGTGCCGCGGCCGGCGGTCGATCCGCCGCAGAGCGGCCTCGACGGCCCCGCGAAGGCCGGGCCGCAGGCCTACCTCGACTCGATGTTCCAGCTCGTCTCCCTGGCGCTCAAGACCGACTCGACCCGCGTCGTCACCTACCAGATCGCCTGCGAGGGCAACTGCATCGGCGACTCGTTCCCCAGCGTGCTCGGCCTGCCGACGCACCACAATCTCAGCCACGCCACCCGCACCGAAGGGGGCTACAAGCGCTGGGCGCTGTACGACCGCTTCCTCGTCGAGCAGTTCCGGAAGTTCCTGGTCGGGCTCCGCGACACGCCCGACGGCGACGGCACGCTCCTCGACACCACGGCCTGCCTCTTCGGGTCGGGCACGAGCGACACCCACATCCACAAGAACTACCCGCTGGTCCTCGCCGGCGGCGGGAAGTTGGGGATCAGGCACGGGCGGTATTTCCGCTATCGCGACGAGCGGCCGATGAACGACCTGCTCCTCACGCTCGCCCAGCGGTTCGGCATCGACACCCCGTCCTTCGGCGACAGCGCGGGCCCGATCTCCGAACTCGCGTGAGCCCCGGGGCGTCAGTCCCTGCCCGTGGCCCGGGAGCGGCGCCGGCCGGCGCGGCCCGGGCCGGCGGCGGCCGCGGCCAGTTCGCCGGCCACCGCCCGGCGGCGGCTCTTGCGAAACGCGAGCGGGGTCGTGCCGGCATGGAGGCGGAACCGCTTCACGAACGCGCTGTGGTCGTAGAAGCCGCACCGCTCGGCGATCGTCGCCACCGGCAGCCGGGTCGAGCCCAGCAGGTCGGTCGCCTGCGAGATCCGCACCTTCTCCAGGAACTCGCGCGCCGTGACCCGCATGACGGCCTTGAAGAGCCGCATGAAATGGCTCGGCGAGAGGCCGCACGCGCGGGCCAGCGACTCGATCGGCAGCCGTGCGCCGAAATCATGGAGCATCCGCTGGATCGCGGGCAGCAGCCTGCCGGCCTCGTCGCCGCCGCTCCCGCCCATTTCGGTCTCGTGGCGGCGATTCGTGCCGATGAGCCCGATGATCCGGCCGTCGCGGTCGCGGAGCGGCCACTTGCTCGAGTAGCAGAGCAGCGTCCTGCCGTCGCGGTTCACCGTCACGTGCACCTCGTCGAGCAGGATCCGCCCGTCCTCGATCACGAGCCGGTCGTTGCGGCGGAAACTCTCCGCGATCAAGGGCGAAAAGAAGTCGAAGTCGGTCTTGCCGACGGGATCCTCCCCGTCCGCGAGGCCGATCCCCTCGCGGATGCCGTCGCTCATGAAGACGTAGCGGTAGGCGGCGTCCTTCACGAAGAAGAGCGCTCCCGGCAGCAGGCCGATCGGCCCGAGAATCTCGTCCGGGTGCCGAACCTGGGAAAAGATGCGGTGGCGTTCGACGAACTTCGTCATGACAATAGCCATATACCATTCCGTGCGAGTTTTTTCCAAAAACCACTGCCGTGATGCCTGAAACAGGCGGCGGAACCGGAGGTCGGCCGTCGCGGCTCCGATACAATTTCCCGGGAGCGTGATCCTCACACTCCGCCGTGGAGGCCGGGCCGATGGTTTACTCGTCGCTGCGTGCCGCATGCGTCGCCATCGCGGCCGCCTGCCTGGCCCCGCTGCCGGCGGCGGCGCGGGCGGCCGAACTCGTCGTCGCGCCGGACGACGCCGCCTTCTTCACCGACCGCGTGCTGCCGATCCTGCGGTCGCGGTGCTTCGAGTGCCATTCGCACGACCACGAGATCAGTGGCGGCCTCGCCCTCGACGTCCGCTCCGGATGGGAGCAGGGGGGGGAGTCGGGGCCGGCGGTCGTTCCCGGCAAGCCCGACGAGAGCCTGCTGATCGCCGCCGTGCGGCATGCGAAGGCCGACTACGAGATGCCGCCGGACGGGCCGCAACTGCCCGAAGCGGAGATCGCCACCCTCGTCGCCTGGGTGGCCCGCGGCGCGCCCGACCCCCGACGGACCAGCGCGGCCGACGCCTGGGAAAAGGTGTATGAGGAGCGGCTGAACTGGTGGAGCCTCCGGCCGCTCTCCAAGGCGGCCGCGCCCGCGGTACGGGACGCCGCCTGGGCCCACGACGACATCGACCGCTTCATTCGCGCGAAACTCGAGGCCGCCGGCCTCGAGCCGGCCCCCGCGGCGGCCCCCCACACGCTCGCCCGCCGGCTCGCGCTCGTGCTCACCGGCCTGCCCCCGGATCCGGCGCTGGTCGCGGCCTTCGCGGCCGACCCGTCGTCCGCCGCCTACGGCCGGCTCGTCGAGGCGCTGCTCGCGAGCCCGCACTTCGGCGAGCGGCTGGCCCGGCACTGGATGGACGTCGTCCATTATTCCGACACGCACGGCTACGAGTGGGACATCCCGGCCAAGAACGCCTGGATGTACCGCGACTACCTGGTGCGGGCCTTCAACGCCGACGTCCCGTTCGACCGGCTCGTGCTCGAGCAGATCGCGGGCGACCTCGTCGAGCCGCGCGTCGACCCCGCCACCGGGATCAACGAGGCGCTCGTCGGCCCGATGGCCCTGCGGATGGGCGAGCGGCGGCACGGCGACAGCGCGGGGGCCGACGTCGTCTCGCCCGAGAACGTCGCCGACATGGTGGACACGGTGACGAAGGCGTTCCTCGGCTCGACCGTGGGCTGCGCCCGCTGCCACGACCACAAGCTCGACGCCATCTCCCAGGCCGACTTCTTCGCCCTCGTGGGCACCTACATGAGTTCGCGGTGGAGCCCGCGGTGCGTCGATGCGACCGACCCGAACATCTCCGTGATCGCCGAACTCGGCGGGATCAAGCGGCGGATCCGCGCGGGGCTCGCCGCCCGCTGGCTGGCCGAACGGGAGCCGCTCGTCGCGAAGATCCGCGGGATCGCCGTCGACGAGCGGGCCGCCGGCTTCCCCGCTTCGCTCGCGGCCTGGCAGGCCCGGCCGGCCGGGCGGCAGCCGACCGCGGCCGAGTTCGCCGCCGAGCGGCAGCGGCGGATCGACGCCAACCGCGCCGCCCTCCGCCTGCTCGCCGACTTCACGACCGACGATCCCGCGGCGCAGGGCGGATGGCGGTGGGAGGGTTTCGGGATGCGGCACGGCCTGGTCACCGCGGGGGAACTCGTCGTGCCCGACGGCGGCGCCGCGGCGGTGCTCCATCTCCTGCCGGCGGGCCGCTGGTCGCATGCCTGGTCGATGCGGCTGGCCGGCGCCGTCCGCAGTCCGGAACTCTTCGCCCGGCCGCCGCGGACGATCACCGTCGGGATGGGCAGCGGCCTGAAGGCTTCGCGGGGCTTGCTCGTCGATCGCGCCATGCACTCGGAGCGGCTGCTCCACACGGACCTCGCCCCCGGCGCCTGGGCCACGTTCACCGTCGGCAACTTCGAGCGGCTCTCGGGCCCCCCCGACACCCGCGACCGCCTCGTCTCGCTGGAGATCGCCACCAAGGCGCTCGACAACAATTTTCCGCCGCGGACCGGGTTCGGCATGGGGCCGGCCGACGTCGCCGACCCGCGGTCGTGGTTCGGGGTGACGAAGGTCTACGAGCATCCGGCGGGCCGGCCGCCGGAGGACGAACTCGGTCGCTTCGAGCCGCTGTTCGCCGGCGGCGACGGCTGGCGGGCCGACCGCGACGCCCTCGCCGGGCGGATCGCCGACCTCGTCCTGGCGGCGGTCGGCCGCTGGCGTGAGGGCCGCTGCACCGATGGCGACGCGACCGTCGTCAACGAGGCGTTGGGCCGCGGCTGGCTCGACGCCGCGACCCCGGCCGACGGCGACCTCGCCGCGGCCGTCGCCGCCTACCGGGAGACGGAACGGCGGCTCGTGCCCGACCGCACGGTCGGCTCGATGGAGGAGTGGCCCGAGGGGCGGGACGCGCGGATCGAGATCCGCGGCGCGCCGACCGACCTCGGCGCCGCCGTGCCGCGGGGCCCGATCCGCTTCGTCCGCGACACGCTCGGCGACGTTCCCCCGGCCGGGCCGGGGGCCAGCGGCCGGCTCGAAGTGGCGCGGAGCGTCGCCGACCCGCGGACCCCGCTCACCGCCCGCGTGTTCGTCAACCGCGTCTGGCTGCACCTCTGCGGCGAGGGGCTCGTCCGCACCCCCGACGACTTCGGCCGTCTCGGCGAGCCGCCCGTCCACGCGGACCTGCTCGACCACCTGGCCCGCCGGTTCGTCGCGGAGGGCTGGTCGACGAAGCAGCTCGTCCGCGCGATCGTCCATTCGGCCACCTGGCGGATGGCCGGCGCGGCCCGGGCGGAAAACCTGGCCGCCGATCCCGAGAACCGGCTCTGGCACCACCATCCGCGGCGGCGGCTCGACGCCGAGGCGATCCGCGACTCGATCCTCGCCGTCTCCGGCCGCCTCGACCGCACGCTCGGCGGCCCGCCGATCGATCCGCACCGCAGCCACGAGGATCCCGACAAGCGGCTTTTCAGCGGTCCGCTCGACGGCCACGGCCGCCGCAGCCTGTACGTGAAGATGACGCTCATGGAGCCGCCGCGGTTCCTGTCGCTCTTCAGCCAGCCGCTGCCGCGGTTCACCGTCGGCAAGCGCGACCGCACGACCGTGCCCGAGCAGGCGCTCGCGCTGTTGCACGACCCGTTCGTGATCGCGATGGCGCAGGCCTGGGGGCGGCGGATGGCGGACGGCGATCCGCAGAGCCTCGATGCGGGCGTGGCGGCGATGCTGACCGCCGCCGTCGGCCGGCCCCCGCGGCCGGACGAGGCGGCGCGGCTCGTGGCGGTCGCCCGCGCCTGCGGCGCGATGCCCGGGCAGAGCGGGTTG
>JBJTHX010000428.1:0-6732 GCA_046094745.1 Planctomycetia bacterium | reverse complement strand
CGGGTGGTCGATGTGGCCGGCGGGCTGACGGCCGCCGCCACCCGGGCCGCCACGGACCTCGCCCCCTGGACCCAGTTCGCGATCGCCACGGCCCTCACCGGCCTGATCGGCGCGGTCACGTTCTGGGGCAGTCTCGTGGCCTTCGCCAAGCTCGAGGAATTGCCGCAGTTCAAGAAAGCCTGGACGAATCCGCACCGGCACTGGATCAACCTCGGCCTGGGCGGAGCGACGCTCGCCTTGATCGTGGGCGTGTGCATGAATCCGTCGTCGAACCTCCTTTACTGGCTGCTCGTGGTCGTGGGCAGCGCGCTGGGGTGCACGCTCACACTGCCGATCGGCGGGGCCGACATGCCGGTCGTGATCTGCCTGCTCAACAGCTACTCCGGCCTGGCCGCCGCCGCGGCCGGGTTCGTGATCGACAACGCCGTGCTCGTGATCGCCGGGTCGCTCGTCGGCGCCTCGGGCCTGATCCTGACGGCGATCATGTGCCAGGCGATGAACCGCTCGCTCGTCGGCGTGCTATTTGGCGGCCTGGGCACGACGACGGCGGCCAACGCGGACGACGTCTACGCCGGCAAGATCAAGAGCGCCAGCGCCGAGGAGGTGGCGATGGTGCTGGAGAACGCCGACCGGGTCGTGATCGTGCCGGGGTACGGTCTGGCCGTGGCCCAGGCCCAGCACGCCGTCCGCGAGCTGGCCACCGCCCTCGAGAAGCGGGGCTGCACCGTCGAGTACGCGATCCACCCGGTGGCCGGCCGGATGCCGGGCCACATGAACGTGCTCCTCGCCGAGGCCGACATCCCCTATGAAAAGCTCCGCGAGATGGACGACATCAATCCCACGTTCCCCGAGGCCGAAGTGGCGATCGTGATCGGGGCCAACGACGTCGTGAACCCGGCGGCCCGCACCGACCCCAAGAGCCCGATCGCCGGCATGCCGATCCTCGACGTCGACAAGGCGAAGACGGTGGTGGTGGTGAAGCGGTCGCTCTCACCCGGCTTCGCGGGGATCCCGAACCCGCTCTTCGCCGCCGACAACACGCTCATGTACTTCGCCGACGGCAAGAAGGCCATTCTCGACCTCACCGCGGCCCTGCAGCGGGGCTGACGGCGGACTGCCGCTCCGCTCACTCCCGTGACGCTGGCCGCAGGACATCGGCCCACAGACCGTCGGAGACGAGCAGGCCCGCACGCGTGAGGCGGATACGGTCGCCATCGTCGGTCGCGAGGCCCTGGCCGACCCAGCGGATGACCGCGTCGCCGGCGAGCCGGTCGACCTCGTGCCCGCTCACCGCGCGGAAGGCGGCGCGGTTGACGCCATCGCGGCGTCGCAGGCCCACCACGAGCCGCTCCCGGGCCGCCCCCTCGCCGTCCATGGCGTCGACGTCGCCAGTGCCGTCCACGCCGGCGAGCACTCGGTTCATCCACGTCACCGGGCTGCGGTGGTTCGTGGTCCTGGTGCGGCCGTCGAACCGCGCCGCCCCGGGCCCGAAGGCCTCCCAGGGGCGGCAGTCCCAGTAGGCCTCGTTGTGGCGGCAGCGGGAGCCGGGGCGGGCGAAGTTCGAGGCCTCGTAGTGCTCGAAGCCCGCCGCCTCCAGCCGGTCGATCGCCGCCTCGAACATCGCCCGCTCGAGGCCGTCGTCCACCGGCGCCAGCTGCCCGTGGCGGCGGGCCGACTCGAAGGCGGTGCCCTTTTCCCAGGTGAGGCAGTAGACCGAGACGTGCTGCACGCCCAGGGCCACGGCCGCGTCGAGATCCCGCTCGACGGCGGCGAGCGACTGCCCCGGCGCGGCCGTCATCAGGTCGAGGTTCACGGTCAGATCCGCGTCCCGCAGCCGGCCGACGGCCGTCCGCACGTCGTCGGGCGCGTGGTCGCGGTCGAGCGCCAGGAGCGTGCCCGCATCGAGCGACTGGCCACCGAGGCTGACGCGGGTCACGCCCCGCTCCCGGGCCGCCGCCACGAACGCGGCCGTCACGTCGAGCGGATTGGCCTCGACGGTGATCTCGGCGCCGGCCACGGGTACGAGCCGTTCGCGGAGCAGGTCGCAGAGCCGCCGCAGGCCGGCCGGCCCGAGATGCGACGGCGTGCCGCCGCCGAGGTAGAGCGTGTCGAGGGCGAGCGGCTCCACCACCCGCCCCAGTTCCCGCTCGAGGGCCGCGAAGTAGCGGTCGAACAGGTCGTCGCGGCCGGCGACGAGCGCGAAGTCGCAGTAGCCGCAGCGGTGCCGGCAGAACGGCACGTGGACGTAGGCATGGCGGGGAGGTGCGTGCATGTCGTGAGTCACTATACGGGGTCGCGACGCCGACTCGCCCAACCCGGCTCCGGCTGCCCGTACCCCATCGCCGGACGTTCACGGCGCCCATCCTGGGCTTCGTTCACTCGGACCTGGCTGCGCTCCGCCATCCATGGCTGCACTTGCCAGCTACGCCGGCTCGCGGGGCACGGGCAGCCCCGTGCCTTCCGCTATCGAAGACGGGAGGACCGGTCCGACAAGCCCGGAGGAACCGGAGCATCGCGTACCACCGAATGGCGCACCATCATCCACGAGCCTCCTGTGAGCGATGGCGGAGGTGACGGAGGGCTTGTCGGACCGGTCCGGCGCACGGGGGAGCCTGAAGCCGGTGCGTGCGCGCACCCGTCACAGCCAGATGTGCAGGCGGCCGTCGAGCATGTCGGGGATCTTCTTGGCGAGAATCCGCCGGATGCGGTCGTCGGTGTACCGCGTGGAGAAGTGCGTGGCGATCACCACCTCGTTGCGGAACCGGTCGCGGCGGGCAAGCAGGTCGTCGAGATGCATGTGGCCGAACTTGTGAATCTTTTCCTTGCGGTGCGAATGGGCCACGAAGGTCAGTTCCGTGATCAGGATCATGGCCTCGAACATCGCCGGGCAGCGGTCGAGCCCCTCGGGGGCGCTGTCGCCGAGGTAGGCCACCAGCGGCGTCCGCACCTCGTGGGTCACGTCCACGCCCGAGAGCCGCAGATCGCGGATCTTCTCGCCCGGCAGGCCCTGGTACTCGTGCTTGAGCTTGCGGCGGCGGTCCCAGACGACGTAGCCCACGCTCGGCAGCGTGTGGCAGGTGGGCGAGACGGTGACCACGTGCTCCCGGGAGAGTTCGATCTCCTCGCCGGGCCGGGCCGGCAGCAGCGTGCACGGGAGCCGGCCGCGGTCGAGCCGCGACACGGCCCGCAGCAGCTTCTCGATCGGCTCGATCGCCGACTCGGGCAGCCAGATCGTGGGCGGCTCCATCTTCATCATCCGCCGCCGGGCCACGTAGACCGGCAGGGCGGCGATGTGGTCGAGGTGCGTGTGGGTCACGAACCAACTGCTCGTCGCCATGAAGCCCCAGGGCTGGGCGCCCAGGTCGAAGCCGAGCTTCAGTTCCGGGATCCGCCAGCAGCTTTGCACGGCGGCCCGCGAGTAGCCCTCGACCGTGAGCCCCTTGTGGACGAGCGTGCGGAAGGGGGCGTTGTCGATCATGCGGGCTCCGGGTCCGGCTCCGCGGCGGTGGGCGCGTGCCGGGCCGCGACCGGCTCCAGCCAGATCTCGTCGAACAGCCGGTCCTGCCGGGTGGCGAGCCGTCCGCGGCGGACCAGTTCCAGCACCGCCAGGAAGATGCCGACGATCCGCGACCGCGGCATATCGTCGTCGAAGAGGTCGCTGAACGCCACCCGGCCCTTGTCGTTCACGAGCGACTCGATCCGGTCGATGTGCCGCTCGATCGGCGTGTCGTCGTGGACGATCTGCCGCGGCCGCCGCTTCTCGCGCTTCTGGAGCACGCGGGACATCGCCCCGACCAGGTCCCAGACGTGGACGTCCGCGATCGTCACCGGCACCGGCTCGCCCCGGGCCACGGCCGGGTCGGCCGGCGTTCGTGGGAACCGCAATTCCCACTGCCGGGCCCGGTCCTCGAGGATCGCGGCCGCGTCGCGGAACTGCTTGTATTCGAGCAGCCGCTGCACGAGATCCTCGCGGACGAGCTCGACCGGCTCCTCCGTCTCCTCCGGCCGCGGCACGAGCGCCCGGGCCTTGATCTCGAGCAGGACGCTGGCCAGTTCCACGAACTCGCCGACCTGGTCGATCGCCATCTCCTGGAGCACGTCGAGATAGGAGACGAACTCCGTGGCGATCCGCGCGATGGGCACTTCCGTCACGTCCACCTCGTGCTTCTTGACGAGGTAGAGCAGCAGGTCGAGAGGACCCGCGAACACGTCGAGATCGACCTTGAATTCCACGCCGCGCCTCGGCTGCTGCCTTCCGGAGACCGATTCCGGTAGTCTGGCATCATGGGCGGTCCGCACCAACGTCAGATCGAAACCCTCTGGGCGCCGTGGCGGCTGGGCTACGTGCAGGGCCACGAGACGGGCAAACCGGCCGCGGACGTCCGCCTTGGGCGATGGCGAGCAGGCGCCGACGAAGCCTGCTTTCTCTGCCGGGCGGCGGCGGCCGATCCCGGCGATGACCGGACGCTCGGCGTGCTCGCGCGGACCGCCGCGAGTGTCGTCGTCGTCAACCGCTTTCCCTACTCCAACGGGCACCTGCTCGTGGCCCCGCTGGACCATCGGCCGGTGCTCGCCGACCTCGACGACGCTGCGCTCCTCGACCTACAGCGGTGCCTCGTCCACTGGTGCGGCGCCATCGAAAGGACCCTGCAGGCCCAAGGCTTCAACATCGGGCTCAACGTCGGCGTCGCGGCCGGGGCGGGCGTCCCCGGCCACCTCCACTGGCACGTCGTGCCACGCTGGCAGGGCGACGTGAACTTCATGCCCGCCCTCGCGGGGGTGCGGGTCCTGCCGCAGGCGCTCGACGCCCTCTGGGACCAGCTCGCCGCGGCCGGGGGACCGCTCCCATGACGCCGCTCGACTGGCGGGAACGCGAGCGGCTCCTGCTCGCGCCGTGGGCGATGCCGGCGGCCGATTCCGCGGGCCGGGTCCACCCGGAGCCCCCGCACCCCTTCCGCAGCCCCTACCAGCGGGACCGCGACCGGATCGTGCACTCGGCCGCCTTCCGCCGACTGGCCCACAAGACGCAGGTCTTCACCGGCTACCACGGCGACTACCACCGCAGCCGGCTCACGCACACCCTCGAGGTGACGAGCATCGCCCGCACGCTGGCCCGGGCGCTGGCGCTCAACGAGGATCTCGTCGAGACCCTGGCACTGGCCCACGACATCGGCCATCCGCCGCTGGGCCATGCCGGCGAGGACACGCTTGCGGAACTGCTTGCCGCCGACGGCGGCTTCAACCACAACGCCCAGGCGCTGCGGATCATGGAGTTCCTCGAGCACCGCTACCCGGGCTTCCCCGGCCTCAACCTCTCCCGCGAGGTGCTCGACGCCCAGGCCACCCGCAAGAAGGACGGCACCGCGCCCCCCCCGCTCCTGGAGACGCAGGTCGTCGACGCCGCCGACTCGATCGCCTACGACACCCACGACGCCGACGACGGCGTCGAACTCGGGCTCGTGCGGATGGAGGAACTGTTGGAGCTGCCGCTGGTGGCCGAGGCCGCGTCCCGCGTGGCCGCCCGGCAGGGGCGACTCGCGGGCGCCGAGTTGCGGCACACCGTGCTCCACGAGATGGTCGACATGCAGGTCGTGGGCCTCATCGAGCACACCCGCGGCACCCTCGCCTCCCAGGGCATCGACTCCGTCGCCGCCGTCCGTGCCGCCTGGCGCGGCCCCGACGGCCGCGGCGGCCGGCGGCTGGTCAGCCACCAGCCGGAGGTGGCCGCGGGCAAACGCGAGTTGGAACGGTTCCTCTTCGACCGGGTCTACCGCAGCGAGCGGGTGCTGGGCGTCCGCCTGCCGGCGCAACAGCGGCTCTCGAGCCTGTTCGCCTGGTACTGCGACAACCCCGCTGCGTTGCCCGCGGGATTCCGCCGCCGGGCTGGCGAGTTCGGCCTCCGCCGCAGCGTGGCCGACTACATCGCCGGCATGACCGACCGGTTCCTGGAGCACGACCACGACCATCGGCTCGGGGCGTGACCAGCGGCCGTCGGACGCGCTCAGCTCGGCCGTTGGTATACTTTCTTTCCCGACGACCCTACCATTTCCATCTACAACGCCCGGTCGATCCATGGCGCTTGTCATCCTCCGCGCGATCTTCGTGATGGTCTCGGTCGGCATCGCCGTCCTGATCTTCAATTCGGCGGCCATGCGGCAGGCTGAGCAGTGGGTGCCGTGGGCCGTACTGGCCGGCATGGTGGCCCTGCCGCTGACCGTGATGGGCATCGACGCCTCGATACGCCGCAAGGACCTGACCACGATCACGGCGGTCTACTTCGGCCTGCTCGTGGGCGTGCTGCTCACCTACATCGCGATGCTGGCCCTGGCGCCGGTGCTGCCGCTGGCCCGGAGCCACCCGGCCTGGGCCTGGATGCCGCTGATTCTCGGCTGCGTTCTCTGCTACGTCTGCACGAGCCTGCTGCTCCAGACACGGGATGACTTTCGGTTCCTGATCCCGTTCGTCGAGTTCGCCCGGGACGTCCGTGGCCTGCGGCCCAACGTCCTCGACGCGGCGGCGATCGTGGACGGCCGGATTGCCGACCTCGCCGAGGCGGGCATCTTCGAGAGCCGGTTCGTCGTGCCGTCGTTCGTGCTCGACGAACTGCAGGTGGCGGCCGACTCCGCGGACCGCCAGCGGCGGTTGCGCGGCCGCCGCGGCCTCGACGTGCTCTCGCGGCTGCGGAGCAACAAGACGATCGAGATCGACGTCGTCAGCCCCGGCGACGACGGC
>JBJTHX010000427.1:0-2581 GCA_046094745.1 Planctomycetia bacterium | reverse complement strand
TCGGGATCGTCCATGCGGCGGGCCGGCCCGGGTCGAAGACATGCGTGGCCGACCGCGGCTGGCCCGCCTCGGACCACTCGAAGGTCACCTCCACCGGCCGGCGGTCGCCGGTGTCGTAGACCAGTTCGACCTGGGCCCGACGGTAGCTGTTCTCGGGATTGGAGAACCGGACCTTCACGGTCGAAGCCTTCTCGGCCGCGACGTCCCGCGAGCCGTAGCAGAACGACTGCGACCACCAATCGGCCGCCTGGTAGCCCAACAACTCGATCCGCCAGTCCTTGACGATCGGCTTCCAGGTGCGGCCGTCGTCGGTCGAGTAGTCGATCGCGTAGGGCACCTTGGGGTCGGGCGGCACGCCCGAGGCGACCCAGCCTGACGCATAGATCTCCAGGATCGGCCGGCCGCCCGGCGCCGGGACGGTGAACTCGACGGTCTTCTGCCCGAAGCCGCCCGCGGTCACGAAGGCCTGGGCCTCGGGAACGTCGCGGCCCGTGGTGAACACGCCCTTGCCCGTGCCGGCGAACTCGACGGTGGTGCCGCCGTCCTTGAGGTGCGGCATCGTGCGGTCGTTGGCCATGCAGACGGTGCGGATCGCGATCCCCTTGCCGGCGAGCGCGGCCGGGGCCGCGTTGAACTTGAGGCGGTAGCCGTGGCGGCCCTTGACGCGGTCGGTGAGGTCGAGCCGGTCGGCGAGCGCCGCCGGCGGCGACCAGGTGCGGCCCGCGTCGGTCGAGACCTGCACGGTGCAGCCGGCGGCCTGCCCCGAGACCACGAGTCCACCGGTGGCGCCGTCGTGCTCGACGGCGTCGGGCTTCGCCGCCTGGGCGGCGGCCGGCATCGCGGCCACGGCGTACGGCGACTGCAAGAAGAACGTGACCGAGCCGGCGTCTTCGGCGATCACGCCGTCGCGATACGACCCGTCGGCGAAGTTGGGCTCGTAGGTGAACACGGCGTTGCCGTGCCGGGCCCAGCCGTGCTTCCCGTGGCGGGTGGCGCGGAACATCGCCTCGGGCTTCATCACCCAGGTCGAGTTGCGGGCCGGCCCGGGGATGCCGTCGGCCATCGTATTCGAGCCCCAGTAGGCGTAGTCGGTGCCGCCGAGCCCCGGCCGCAGATGGCGGCGGAACGTCTCGTTGCGCTTGAGCGCCACCAGCGGCGGCACGCCCGCGTAACCGGAGAGCACCTCGACCCACCGCACGTCCTTGTGGCAGTGCATCAGGTCACTGTTCCGGGCGTCGGTGAGATCACGCGACGGATAATGCAGCCCGGAAATGAACCAGCCCCGGTTGGCGTCGGGAGCCCTCTCGTTGTCGAACATCGCCTCGTGCTCCTCGTCGGAGCGGGGCGCGCGGCCCGGGGGCGGGTCCTTGAAGGCCAGGTCCCACAGCGACCGCAGCCGGCGTGGCTTGGCCGGATCATCGAAGACGACGCTCGACAGGTCGGCGTCGAGCGAGGCCCAGTCGCCCTGCGGGCCGTATTCCGGGCCGGTGAGGAAGGCCTCGAAGGCGTTGTGCCCGGAGACCCCGACGGTCCGCCCACGGCAGTGGCCGAGGAGATACTCCATCTCCGCCGTCCACTGCGAATGGTTCATCCCGCACAGACTGAAGCCGTAGCCGAAGAGCCCGGTCCAGTAGTCGCGGACGGCCTCGCCCTTGGGGCACATCGCCGGCCGCTCTCCATCGGCCCAGGCCGGCTCCTCGGGGTCGAGGAGGTGGTAGAAGTTGAGGTTCCGCCAATACCACGAGGCCAGGGCCTTGTCCTCGTCGTTGTCGGCCTTGCGGCCCGTGACCCGCTCGTAGAGGGCGGCCTGCGTGGCGAACAGCCGCTCGAAGGTCGAGCAGGACAATTCCCCGGGAAACCACGGGTGGTCGGTGCGCAGTTGCGGCTCGACCGCCAGCGACCCCGCGGCGAAGCAACCCAGCGCACACCCCATGACGAGACGCTTCATCATCTCCCCCGATTCAGCAGGCTGCGGTGGTTGAGGTAGTCGACGAACACCTCACCCATCTGCCGGCTCGTGTCGACCAGCACCCGCTCCACGCGGTTCCGCTGGCAGACGTCGTCGAACGTGCCGTTGAAGCGGTTGAGGGCCTCCAGGTAGCCCTTGCGGAGTTCCGACGGCTGCGTGAGCAGCTGGTCCGGCACCTCCAGGCCCACGAACTTCACCATCCCCTCGAGGTCGAAGGCCAGTTCGTCGTGGTGCATCACCTGGAAGAGCACGACCTCGTGCCGGTCATAGCGGAGCCGCTGCAGCACCGACTCGAGCTTCTCGAGGTCGGTGCCGAGGAAGTCGCTGAACACCATCACGATCTCGCGGCGGCCGATCCGCCCGTGGACATCGGACAGGCAGGCGGCGATGTCGGTCTTCTTCACCGGGTCGATGGCGTCGAGGTGCTCGGTGACGCGGACGATCTGGGCCATCGAGTTGCTCGGGGGCACGTGGCCCACGACCTGCTCGTCGAACGTGGTCAGCGACACCTTGTCGCTCTGCTTGATCACGCTGAAGCCGAGCGACGCCGCCATCCGGGCCGCATACAGCAGCTTCTGGGCGTCGTCGTCGCCGTACCGCATCGACTTGCTC
>JBJTHX010000426.1:0-3473 GCA_046094745.1 Planctomycetia bacterium | reverse complement strand
GCCCCAGTCGGCGAAGCCGCGGTCCGCCACGCGGCCGCGTGGCTCGCCAGCCAGGCCGGCGCGGGCGGGCTCGTCGCGGTGTACGGCCAGGGCGCCGCAACCTGGCCTTCGGCACTGACGCGGCATGCCCCGCGGTGGGGCGCTGGCGCGGCCGCCGACACGGGATTCGATCCGCAGCCGAAGGACGTGCTCGAGCTGTTCTGTCGCGTCTACGCGGCCGAGGGCCTGAAGCTCGTGCCCGGCATGGCCTTCGACGGCCCGCTGCCGGAACTCGAGGCGTTGGTCGCCGCGGGTGGTTCCGCGGCCGTGGGCGTGGCCTGCGTGGGCCGCGACGGGCGGGCGGCCCGGACGCCGCACGGGCTGCACTACAACATCCTCGACCCGCGGGTCCAGCAGGCGGTGGAGCGGCAGGTCAGGGAACTCACCGGCCGGCTCCGTGGGTCGGGCCCGGTGGAAGGGGTGGCGCTCCTGCTCGCACACGACGGCTGGCTGCACCTGCCCGGAACGGCCGCCGGTCTCGACGACGCCACGTTCGCGCGGTTCCTCGCCTCCGTGGGCACGCGGGAGCCCGAGGCGGGCGGTGACCGGTTTGCCCGCCGCGCCGAACTGGTGGAAGGACGGCTGCGCGACTTGTGGCTCGAGTGGCGGGCCGACGTCGTGGCCGCCTTCCACACGCGGCTCGCCGCCGCGCTCGCGGAGCACGACCCGCGGTTCGTGCTGCACGTCGTGCCGACCACGCTGTTCGCCGCCGGCGACCTCGCCGGCCGGTTTCGGCCGCGACTTGGGGTCGAGACCGCGGCGGGAGACGTCCTGCGGGAAGCCGGCCTCGACCCGCTGCGGAGCACGGCCCACCCCCAGGTCGTGTTCGCCACGCCGCACGTGCACACCGCCGCCGACGGCCTCGTCGACCGCGGGCTGGTGACGGCCGCCAATCTCTCCCCGGCGGTCGCCGAGGCCGCCCGCACCGCCCGCCGCCGCAGCATCGCCATCATCGAGCAGCCGGTCTCGTTCGACGCCCGGCCGATCGCTGCCCACGGGCCGTTCAGTGGCGTGACGCAGGCGGTGCCTTGCCCGATCCATGCCAGCGCCAGCGGGCCCGACGCGGTCCGGCCGCTCGCCGAATCGTTGGCGGCCGCCGACGCCGAATGCATCTTCGACATGCGGCTGGCGTTCGGCGAGGGGGCGGGATCGGCCGCGTCCCGTGGATTCGCCGCGCTGCCGGGCGGCGCTGTCGAGGCCGTCACCGAACTGCCGCCGCCCGTGGCGATCCGCCTCCATCGGGCCGCGGGCGCGACCTGGATGCGGGTGGTCAACGCGGCGGCCGCGCCGGGCCGGATCCGGATCGGCATGGAGGGGCGGCCGTCGGCCGTCGTGGATGCGGTCGATCGGGCGCAGCTGGAACTCGCCGCCGACGGCGTGGCGACCGTGCCCGTGGGCCCGTGGGAGGTGCGGACACTGCTGGCGGACGGCGGGGTGACGGTCCGCAGCGCGCGGATCGAGTACGACGAAGGCGTGCGGGCGGCGGTGGCCGTGCGGGTGCAGGACCTGCGCCGGCGGCGGGCGGCGCTGGAGATGCCCGCGCCGCTGGAGGTGCTCGACAATCCCGGGTTCGACGTCGGACCGGAGGGTCGCGGGGCGGCGGCCGGCGAACGGGGCCGCGGCCGCACGGCCGTCGTCACCGGCTGGGAGTTGGTGGAGGAGCGGCGCGGTGCCCTGGAACTCGTGCCCGGCCGGACGGCGGCCGGATCGGCCGCGCCGGGCCGCGGCCTCGCCTTCTCGTCGGCCAACGGACTGGCCTCGCTCCACAGCAACCCGTTCCCGCCGCCGGCGACCGGCCGCGTGAGCGTCGCGGCCTGGCTGAAGCTCGCGGACGGCGTCGCGCAGCCGCCGCTGCGGATCGCGGTCGAGGGCGTGCATGAGGACCGGGAGTACTACCGCTTCGCCCCCGTGGGCGGCCTGGCCGGCGGCCAGCCGCTGACGGCGGAGTGGGCGCAGTTCGTGCTGCCGGTGGACGACCTGCCCACGGCGGGTCTCGAGTCGCTGCGGGTGCGGTTCGACCTCCTGGGCCCTGGTGGTGTGCTGATCGACGACGTCCGCGTGTTCGACATGGCCTTCGAGGAATCGCAGCGGGTGCACCTGTCGCGGATGATCGACCGGTTCGAGCAGGCGCTCGCCACCCACGACCTCGGCGGCTGCGTGATCGGGCTCGACGGCATGTGGCCGCGGTTCCTCGCGGAGTTCGTCTCCGACGAGGCCGTCGCCCGGATGGCTGCCCTGCCTGCGGCGGCCGCGCCGCCATCGGCCCAGCCCGCCGCACCGACGGGGATCCGCGACCGCGTCCGGGGCTGGTGGCGGTGAGTCAGCCCGGTGGCCAGCCGAGTCCTCGGCCGCCGAGCAGATGGACGTGCAGGTGGTCGACCGACTGGCCGCCGTCACGGCCGCAGTTGACGACCAGGCGGTAGCCGTCGGCGAGGCCGAGTTTCGCGGCGAGTTGCGTGGCCACGAGCACCAGGTGGCCGAGCAGCCCGGCGTCCTCCGCGACCGCGGCGGCGAGCGACGGGATCGGCCGCTTCGGGATCACGAGCACGTGCACCGGCGCCTGCGGGGCGACGGCGTGGAACGCCAGGCAGAGGTCGTCATCGTGTTCGATCCGCGCCGGGATCTCGCGGCGGATGATCCGCCCGAAGATCGTGTCAGCCATCGGCCCGGTCCGCGGGCGGCTCGGCCGGCACGTCCGGAGCCGGACCGGCGACTTCCTGCGGGCTGGCGGCCGGCTTACGGGAGCGGCGCCGCGGCGCCTTCGGCACGGCCCACTCCTTGGTCAGCGACTCGAACACCTCCGGGGTCTCGTAGCGGATGATGTTCCGACCCTCGGGCATCGGGCCCACGAGCGTGCGGAAGACCGGGGCGCCGCGCAGCCGCAGGTCGGTGCTGCAGTCGTCCGCCCCGACCTGCAGATGCGTGCGGAGGATGCCTTCCGGCGATTCGAAGTCGTGGATCAGCAGTTCGCCGTTCGGGCCCCGCGTGACCAGCCGCCAGGTGTCTTTGGACATTGTCCGCCCTCTCCTCGCCCAGGGCATGGGCCGCGTGGGCCCAGACTCTCGTTCCGAGAGGGGGAATCGGCCGTGGTGCGGCCCGCGTTGCACCGGGGTTTCGCCGCACGGCACCGCCCGCACGACGGGGCGCCGCCCGCATGCCGGGTGCATCCGGCAGAGCCGTTGCAGACGGCCCGCGGCCGAGGCCGGGGACGCGATCTTGAGGAGGCTGTCGGTGTCGCCTACCATCGGCCTCGGAGGGTAAGCGAATGGCTAGCGGTCTGACTCGAAATCAGATGCCGGGAAACCGGTTGCGGGTTCGAATCCCGTGCCCTCCGTTTTGAGATTTCGCGCGATTTCGGCCAGAGTTCCTGCAAGCCGCGATCGACGAGGCCCGCCAGGGCCTGGCCGAGGGCGGAATCCCGATCGGCGCCGTCG
>JBJTHX010000425.1:0-5715 GCA_046094745.1 Planctomycetia bacterium | reverse complement strand
GGCTACGCCTGGCCCGCCTACCCGGCGATCGCCGGCCTGGTGGGTCTGTTCTTCGCCGACTGGGTGCGGCTGCCCGCGGCGACGACCGACCGGTGGCTGCGGCTGGCAGGCGAGGATGTCGGCGGCGGTATCCGCTCGTGTCATCGGTTCACCCCGGGGGCGGCGGCGGTGCGGGCGGCCGGCCCGCCGTCGGGCAGGGCGCCGATCGCGAGCACGTCGTGCCGCCGGAAGATCGGCCGCGTGCGACCGAGGATGCCGTAGCCCGCGGGGAGTCGGCTGGCGATCTCGTCGTAGCCGTCCTCCGGCACGAGCAGGATCGCGTCGGTGCCGGAGAGCAGAAATCGCGCGGCGCGTTCGTCGCGCTCGTGCTCGAACTGGTGGACGCGGCCCGAGGAGTAGAAGACGACGTTCGGACTGCCGATGAGGTAGGTGCCCAGCCGCGCGGAACCGCCGTGGCGGGCCTGCATCTCCCGGACGAAGGCGGGGAGCCTGTTGGCCGCGGCGAGGCGGCTGCCCGCGGGACCGACGGCGAGCGCCGTGTAGATCAGCCCCGTGAGCACCAGCGCTGCGACCGCGGCCCGGGGCTGCCGGCGGGCGAGCCAGCCGCAGGCGACCGCGCCGCCGAGGGGCACGAGGCCGACCAGCGCTGCCCGTTCGGCACCGGCCGCGCCGTGCTGGCCGGCCAGGATCACGGCCGCGGCCGTGGCGGCCCCGCCGAAGGCGAGCCATGCGAGGCCCGACGCCAGCCACCAGCGATGCGGCCAGCCGGCCGAGACGGCCCGCCGGGCCGCCTCGTCGGACAGCGCCGCCACCAGCCGCGCAGCGGCCGGGTAGGCGGGCCGCACGTAGTTGGGGAGGTTCGTGGCAGCGGCCGAAAAGCCTCCCACCCACACGGCCAGCCACACGAGCAGCAGCGCCCACGTCGCGGCGCGGGCGGCCGGCTCGGTCCGCCGCCACAACCGCCAGCCCGCCAGCACGATCGCCAGCGGCAGGAAGCAGGACCACGGGTAGAAGCCCACGAGCATGGTCAGCGGATGGTAGAGCACGTTGCCGCCGTGCTTCTCCATCGGCGCCATGAAGCGGCCCACGTTGTGCACGAAGAAGAAGCCGGCCGGCCAGGCCCCGGCGGTGCGGAGCGACACGGCCACGTACCAGGGCGCGGCGACGGCCAGCGCCGCCGCCAGGATGGTGAGTGGCCGCACGGCGCGGAGCAGGTCGAGCGTCGCCGCCGGCAGCGACCGGACGAAACCACCGCCGCCGGCCATCCGGCGTTCGACCGCCAGCCAGCCGACCCAGGGCACGATCACCGCCGCGGGGCCGACGAAGCCGATCGGGCCCTTGCAGACGACCGCCAGGCCGCACAGGCCGCCGACGACGGCGGCCCGGCCCAGGGAGAGCCGCGCCGGCGTTGAGGCGCCGGTGCGGCCGTCGGGGAGCAACGGCTCCGCGGCCAGAACCGTGGCCCAGGTCGTGAGGGCCACGAGGATCGCGTCCGGCGTCGCCGCGTGGGCCTCGATGCCGACGAGCAGGCAGCCGATGAAGGCCAGGGCGGCGACGACGCCCGTGTCGGCGTCGAACCAGCGGCGGCCGGCACGCAGCAGTGCCAGGGCTGTGAGCAGCGCGGCCACCGCCGAGGGCAGACGGGCGGCAAACTCGTTCGTGCCGAACACCGTCATCGCCGCGGCCATGCACCAGTGCATCAGCACCGGCTTGTCGACGGCGAGGTGGCCGTTGTACGTCGGCACGACCCAGTCGCCGGTCTCGACCATCGCGCGGGCGACCGCGGCGAACCGGGGCTCGTCCTCGTCCCACAGGGGTGCGGGCGTGAAGCCGACGGCGAGAGCGGCGGCGGCCGCGACGAGGACGACGAGGGTCGGGCGCGGGGATTGCATGAATGACGGTATCCGTGGGGCAGGGGAGGTCGGGAGGTCAGCGCAGCGCGGCCGATGCCGCGTTGGCGAGGTGGTCGGGCCGTGCCGCGGGGCCCAGGAGCAGGATGCGCCGGGACTCGGGCAGCGTGGTCGTGGCATGCAGCACGCGGTAGTGCGGCGGCAGCGCGGGGCCGAGCGATGCCTCGAATCGGGCGTCGATCACGAGGTGGGCACCCGGATGGGCGGCCAGGAACGCCGCCACCTCGGGCGGCTCCCGCAGATCGGCGATGCTCCCGGTGGGCATGAGCCGGCCGGCGTAGAACGCCGTGCTCGGCGGCGTTCGATAGGCGGCGATGGGGGTCGCGCTGGCGCCGGCGGGCAGGTGGGCGATGAGGTCGCGGGCGCCCCCGGCGCGGCCGAGAGCCGCCGGCCCGACGGACATCAGGACACCGACCGTCGCGCAGGCAGTCGCCGCCAGCGCGGCCGAGGCGGCGAACCGCGAATGGCGGGACTGGCAGACCCAGGCCGCGGCGGCGCCCACGAGCGGCAGGAGACCGATGCAGCCGAGCCACTCGGCGCCGGGGGCGAGGCGGCCGGCCACGAGCGGCAGGCCGACGCCGATCGCCGCGCCCGAGGCGGCCAGCAGGATCCAGGCCAGCCGCATCCACCGGTCGGTCGTCGCCGCGGGCAGCCGCACCCAGTCGGCGAAGAACAGACCCACCAGGCCGGCGATCGCCGGGTAGGCGGGCCAGGCGTAGCCCGGCAGCTTCGTCGCGGAGAGCGAGAGCGGCGCGAGCCAGGCGGCCGCCCAGGCGGCGAGCAGCCGCGTGCCGACGGCGGCCTCGTCACCGGCCCGCGCGGTACGCCAGGCGTGCCCGCCGATCAGGCGCGCGGCCATCGACCCGGGAAACGTGCCGACGAGCACCACGATCGGGTAGTAGAGGAGCGGAGAGCCCGAGTGCCCCTCCATCGACGCGGCGAACCGGCCGACGTTGTGCACGAGAAAGAATCCCTCGAGCCACGCGCCGTTCGTCTGCATGCCGACCGCCGCATACCACGGCGCGGCGACGGCGACGGCGGCCCCGACGATCACGAGCGGCCGGACGCCGCGCCAGGCCGCGACGCAGCCCGCCGCGAGGCGTGCCGCACGGGAGCCGCTGCGGGCGGGATCGAGGCAGGCCTGCCACCCGGCGAAGAGCAGGAAGGCGGCCACCGGGGGCACCAGACCGACCGGCCCCTTGGCGAGCATCGCCAGGCCCAGGGCTGCGCCGACTGCCGCCGCCGGTCCGATCGCGAGCCGCACCGGTCCGTTCCGCCAGCCCCCGCCGTCGGTGGCCGGCAGGCGGCTGCCGCGGACGAAAAACCACAGGGCCAGCGTCGTGCAAAACACGAGGGGCGCATCGGGCGTGGCGGCCCGGCCTCCCACCGCGGTCCACAGGCAGGTGGCCATGGCGATCCCGGCCCAGCAGCCCACCGCCGGCCGGAAAATTTCGGCGCCGATCCGCCAGGTCAGCAGGCAGGTCGCGAGCGTGAGCAACGCGGAGCCGAGACGGGCGCCGGTCTCGTTGACACCGGCCACGGCGAAGCCGGCGAGGTGCAGCCAGTTGACGAGCGCCGGCTTCTCCACCCGCAGCCGCCCGTTGAACGTGGGCACGATCCAGTCGCCCGTCGCGTGCATCGCCAGCGAGCAGGCGGCGTTCCGCGGTTCGTCGTCGTCCCACAGCGGCGGGCCGCCGAGATTGGGCAGCAGCACGACCGCCGCGAGGGCGGCGACGAGGAGTCCGTGGGAGCGTGCTGGCATGGCCGCAGCCTGGGCGTTCGGGGCCGAATCGGGGGCGGGAGGATAGGAGCCTCCGGAGGCGCGGGTCAAGGCATCACGAGGCTGCGAAAAACAGCGGTCCAACGGCCCTTTTAGGCCGGTTGACCGCTCCGGCACGCCGGGTATGTTCAATCATCCCGCAGGCCCCGGCCGAGCGGTTCTTTCGGGCGCGGAGACCGGTCCTTGGCTGACGAAGTGAACCCCCCGGCGGACGACGCCGCCGGCGCCGCAGCGGGCGCCCGCATCGTCGAACCGGCGATCGCGCAGGAGCTCAAGGACACCGACCTGACCTACGCGACGAGCGACATCGTGTCGCGGGCGTTGCCCGACGTCCGCGACGGCCTCAAGCCCTCGCAGCGGCGGATCCTCGTCGCGATGAACGACCTCAATCTCTCCCCCGGGGCCGCCCGGGTGAAGTGCGCCAAGATCTCGGGCGACACCAGCGGCAACTACCACCCGCACGGCGAGAGCGTGATCTATCCGACGCTCGTCCGCATGGCCCAGGAATGGAACATGCGGCACGTGCTCGTCGACAAGCAGGGCAACTTCGGCTCGATCGCCGGGCTGCCCGCGGCGGCCATGCGGTACACGGAGGCCCGGCTCTCTCCGATCGCCGCGCTGATGCTCGAGGACCTCGAGCTCGACACCGTCGACTACATCCCGTCCTACGACGAGCGGAACACCGAGCCGGTCGTGCTGCCGAGCCGGTTCCCGAACCTGCTGGTCAACGGCGCCGGTGGCATCGCCGTCGGCATGGCGACGAGCATCCCGCCGCACAACCTCGGCGAGGTCTGCCGGGCCCTCGTGGCCCTCATCGACAACCCGTCGGTCTCGATCGCCGAGCTGCTGCAGATCGTTCCCGGCCCCGACTTCCCCACCGGGGGCATCGTGATGGGCCGCGAGGCGCTGCTGCGGGGCTACCTGACGGGCCGCAGCACGATCACGCTCCGGGCCCGGGCCCACGTCGAGGAGCACGGCAAGAACCGGCACCGGATCGTGGTCACGGAGATCCCGTACCAGCAGACCCGCGACGCGATCGAGGAGAAGATCGCCGAGCTCGTCAACGAGGACCGGATTAAGGGCATCTCCGCGATCCGCAACGAGAGCGACCTCAAGGAGCCCGTGCGGCTGATCCTCGAGCTCAAGCGTGACGCCGACCCGGACGTCGTCCTCAACCAGCTCTACCAGTACTCGCCGCTGCAGACGTCGTTCTCGCTCATCTTCCTGGCGCTGGTCGACGGCAAGCCGCGGATCCTGTCCTTCAAGCAGATGCTCGAGGAGTTCCTCCGGCACCGCACGGCGGTCATCCGGCGGCGGACCCAGCACCTGCTCGCCAAGGCCCGCAGCCGCAAGCACACGCTCGAGGGCCTGCTCGTCGCCCTGGCCAACATCGACGAGGTGATCCGGATCATCCGCTCGTCGAAGTCGCAGGCCGAGGCCAAGGAGCGGCTGTGCCAGCTGCAGGCGCCGGCCGCGCTGTTGGAACGGGCCCTGGGGGCGGAGGGTTTCGCGGTGCTCCAGGAGGAGCGGGGCGTGGCCGAGACCTACGGGCTGTCGCCGGTCCAGGCCGACGCGATCCTCCGGCTCACGCTCGGGCAGCTCGTCAACCTGGAGCAGGAGAAGCTCGGCGGGGAGCACCGCGAGCTGCTGGCGAAGATCGGCGAGTTCCGCCGCATCCTCTCCAGCGAGGCGAACATCAAGGCGTTGATCCGCGCGGAGCTGGTCGACCTCGAGGCCAAGCACGGCGACGACCGGCGGACGGAGATCAGCGGCGAGGCGGCCGACATCCGCGACATGGCCGAGCTGATCACCGAGGCGACGATGGTGGTCACGATCACCCGCTCGGGCTACGTGAAGCGGACGGCCGCCGACGTCTACCGGGCCCAGCGGCGGGGCGGCAAGGGACTCAAGGGGGCCAGCGTCGACGAGGAGGATCCGATCGAGCACCTCTTCGTGGCGAGCACCCACGACTGGCTGCTCTTCTTCACGACGCTCGGCAAGGTCTTTTCGATGCGGGTGTTCGAG
>JBJTHX010000424.1:0-3539 GCA_046094745.1 Planctomycetia bacterium | reverse complement strand
CAGCGGCTGGCGGCCGAGGGGGAGATCTGCTGGGCCGGCATGCATTCCTGGAAGGACATGCTCGATCTGCTCGAGGAGGTGGGGATGCCAGAGTCGCTCGGCTTCCAGGCCGACCTCGCCCACACCTACCTCTACCTCCTCGGCTACAACGCGCCGGAGCATGCGCTGGTGCAGCCCGGCTACACCGCGGCGGAGTTCTGGCCGGCCTACGAGTCGATGGTGGCGAAGCTGCGGCCCTGGACCATCGACTTCCACGTCGCCCAGAACGACGGCCAGGTGCACGGGGCCGGCGCGCACGACAAGACGGGCAAGCACTGCCCTGCCGACGACCCCAACGGGAAGCTCGACATCGTGAAGTGCGCGGGCTATTGGCTCAAAGACGCCGACCAGCGGGGCATCAAGCACATCTGCTGGGACGGCTGCATGTTCCCCAACGCCACGCTCGAGAACCCGAACACCTGGAACACGATCCTCCAGACGATGATCGCTGTCCGCGACGCCCACGGTTGGTGACCAACCCGCGCACCGGGAGGTGAGTGAATCGGCGAACGCTCGACGAGCATGGGGCCGCTGCGGCCCCCGCGAGGAGACTTTTGCCGTTCACTCGCCGGGCCAACGTGATCGATTCACCACCATTTGTTGACTCGAAGGAATGCAGAACATGGCCAAGCAGCTCCGCATCGGCATGATCGGCTACGGCTTCATGGGCCGCGCCCACTCCAATGGCTACAACCGCGTCAAGGACTTCTTCGACCTCGAGTACCTCCCCGTGCTCCAGGCCGTCGCCGCCCGTGACGCCGGAAAGGCCAAGGCCTTCGCCGACCGCTGGGGCTACGGGCGGGTGGAGACCGACTGGCGGAAGCTCGTGGCGGCCGACGACATCGACGCCATCGACATCTGCACGCCCAACAATCTGCACGCCGAGATCGCCATCGAGGCGGCGAAGCATGGGAAGGCGATCCTCTGCGAGAAGCCCCTCTCCATGGACGTGGCCGAGGGGGAGCGGATGTGCCAGGCGGTGGAGCAGGCCGGTGTCCCCAACACCGTCTGGTACAACTACCGGCGAATCCCGGCCGTCACGTTCGCCAAGCAGATCGTCGACTCGGGGGCCCTCGGCCGCGTGTTCCACTACCGGGCCGAGTTTCTCCAGGATTGGACGATCGCCGCCGACTTGCCCCAGGGGGGCGCCGCCCTGTGGCGGCTCGACGCCGCGGCTGCCGGCAGCGGCGTGACCGGCGACCTCCTGGCCCACTGCATCGACACCGCGCTCTGGCTCAACGGCGGCGTGCGGGACGTCACGGCCATGACCGAGACGTTCGTCAAGGAGCGGAAGCACCAACTGACGGGCAAGGTCGAGCCGGTGAAGATCGACGACGCCTGCTCGTTCCTCTGCCACTTCGCCAACGGGTCGCTGGGGCTCTTCGAGAGCACGCGGTACGCCCGCGGTCACAAGGCTCTGTACACGTTCGAGATCAACGGCGAGAAGATGAGCCTGAAGTGGGACCTGCACGATCTCCACCGCCTGCAGGTCTTCGACTACAAGGATGCCGGCCCGATGCGGGGCTGGAAGAGCGTGCACGTCACCGACGGCGACCACCCCTACATGGACAAGTGGTGGGTGCCGGGCCTGGCGATCGGCTACGAGCACTCGTTCGTGCACCAGGTGGCCGATTTCCTCGTGGCCTACGCCACGAAGCAGCCCTGTCATCCCACGTTCCGCGACGCGCTCGAGACCCAGAAGGTGTGCGACGCGGTGCTCGAGAGCGCCAAGCGGCACGCCTGGGTGAACGTGGGCTGAAGACCGGGCCCGGGAAGACACCAGTGGCGATGACGCGGACGGTTTCCCGGTGGCTGGCGGGCGGGCTCGGCGTTGCCGTCGGTGCGATGGCGGTGTGGCTGGCGATGCCGGTGCGGTACGAGGTGGATGGCGTGTCGATGGCGCCGGGGCTCGTGCCCGGGGACGTCGTCCGCACGGGGCCGCTGCCCGGGCTCGATCGCTTCCGGGAGCCGCGCCGGTTCGAGCGGTGGGTGCTCGTGGCCGGAGACGGCACGCCGGCCATCAAGCGGATCGCGGGCCTGCCGGGCGAGCGGGTGACGATCGAGGCCGGCGATCTCGTCGTCGACGGGCGGACCGTGGTCAAGGGGCCGCGGATCCTCGCGGAGATGGGCGTGCCGGTTGCCGCGACGTCGCGGGCCCAAGCGGGCTGGGAAGAGCCGCCGCGGGAGGTGCTCGACGACGCCGGCGTGGACGGCGGCCGCAGCGCGGTGCTCCTGCCGGTGCGGGACGTCGGCCTGGCGGCCGTGGTCGCGGTCGTGGGGCCGGTGGCGCGTGTCGGCGCGCGGGTGCGGGCCGTGGTCGGCCGCACGGCGATCACCGTCCGCCTCGCGGCGCCCGGCCGCTACGCGGTCGTGGCCGGCCGACTCGACGGCGCGGTCGTGGCCGCCGCCTGGCCGCTCGGCGGCCGCGTGGACCGCGGACGTTCGTGCCTACCTTCCGGCCCGCCCGAGCACTGGGACGTCGTCGCGGAGTGGCCCGGGGAGTCCGGGAGCGATGAGCGGTCGCCCCGGCTCGCGGTGACCGTCGCGGCCGTGGCGGACGGTGCGACCGCCGTCATCGAGCGCGTGGATTGCTGGCGGGATGGCCTGCTCCGGCCGTCGGCGGACGGTCTCGGGCAGTGGCAACTCGGCCCCGCCGCCGTTTTCGTGCTCGGCGATCATCCGGCCGCGAGTCGTGACTCGCGGCAGTGGGGCCCCGTGCCCGTGACGGCGCTCCGGCACCGGTTGGCAGCGCCGGCGCCGTCTGGCCGCTGATCAGCCGACAGCCTGGGGCAGCATCCGGTCGGCCTCGTGCAGCACGGCCACGCCATCGGCCCGGAAGGCGAGTCGCTCGAGAGCCTCGGGATCGGCGGCGTGGCCGAACTCGAGTTCCTCGACCGTGGTCTCGTCGAGGTCCGAGAGCAGCACGAGTCGCCGGTCGCCGAGCGCGCGGGCGAAGAGCCGGGCTTCGAGGGCGTCGGCCACGAGGGCCTTGTCCCGCGTGCCGATCGCCTCGTGGACGAGCCGCTCGAGCGGGGCGCCCTGCCGCCAGCGCTGGAAGACGATGCCCGGCGCGGTGTTCGCCCGACAGGCGACGCAGATCGTGCCGCCCGGGCGGGTGACCCGGGAGGCGGCGGCCACGCCACGGGTCACCACGCCAAACGACCGCGGGGCGGAGAGGGAGACGATGGCGAGTTCGGCCGGATCTTCGACCGTCGGGCACCAGGCCCGCGCGACAGCCCGGGCGCGGCGGCCGGCCTCGTCGGGTAGCCCGAAGACGGCGGCATGGAGCGTGCCGTGCCGTCCGGCGACCAGCCGGAGGCTCGCGCAGACGCCGAGTTGCCAGGAGATGTCGTGCATCCGTGCCTTCCAGTCGGCCAGGGCCAGCCGGCCGCGGCGGGCGAGGTCGCGGGTGAGGTCGTCGGCGGCCGCGGCCCGCGAGAACGCGGGCCACAGTTCGCCCTCCAATCCGCGGCCGCCGAGCGCGGCGTTCCACTCCCAGG
>JBJTHX010000423.1:0-6018 GCA_046094745.1 Planctomycetia bacterium | reverse complement strand
GAACTTGCCGCCGAACTTGAGGACCGTCATCACGCCCTCGAGCGTGGACACGTCCCTCTCCATCTCCTCGGAAAGCTGGGGATGGCGGTCGACCGGGATCCCGCGGCCGTCGTCCTCGACCGTCACGCTGCCGTCGACGTTGACCGTCACGCTGACATGCTTGGCGTGGCCAGCCATGCACTCGTCGATCGAGTTGTCCACCACCTCGTAGACCAGGTGGTGCAGGCCGCGGGAGGTGGTGTCACCGATGTACATGCTCGGCCGCTCGCGGACATGGTCGCGGTCGGAGAGATGCTTCAGGTCGGCGGAGGTGTATTCCTGCTGCGACTGCTTGGCTGCCATCGAAGGTTCCTCGTGTCGGTCGTGGTCGGTGGGCCGCCGTCGGGCGGCGGTCAGGCGGTGGGGCCGGCGTCGGCCATGAGCCGGCAGCGGATGTCCGTGATTCCGGCGGCGGGCGCCAGCTCGGCTAGCCGGGCGAGCACCTCCCGCTTCTGGAAGCCGAGTTCCTGCACGAGCGCCGAGTGGCTCACGAACACCTCGAGCACGCCGCGGCGGACGAGGCCCGCCCGCGACGCCCCCTGGAGCGCCGGCGGCGCCGCCGCCTGCCAGGCGGTCGCCAGCCCGTCGGCCGCCAACTCGCGGTCGTAACCCGTGCGGGCCATGAGCCGGGAGACGATCCGGCCGATGGAGACCGGTCCGGAGGGCCGGGCGTCGGGACGATGGGGTGCGGATGCCATGCGGACTCGCTGCGAATCGCTAATCGGCGGCCAGCGGCATGATCACGTAGCCGTAGCCATCCTCGGTGCGGCAGACGCAGGCGCTCTGCGGGTCGGTGATCTCGATGGTCACGGTCGTCCCCCCGTCGAGCACCCGCAGGAAGTCTACAACGAACCGGGGGTCGAGCTTGATCCGCACCGCGTCCCCGGCGTGGTCGATCGGCAGTTCGACCCGGCTCTCGCCGCTCTCCGCCGACCGGCCGGCGAGCACGAGCTGCCCCGGCTCGAACGAGAAGTCGACGCCCTTCGACTGCTCGCTGGTGACGATCGCCGCCTGCCGCACGGCGGCCAAGAGCGGGCCGGCAACCAGTTGCACCTTCGCGGCCTGCGGCCGATCGGGAAAGACGTCCCGCCACCGTGGAAATCGCCCGTCGACGAGCCGGGCGGAAATCGTCGTTCCGGCCGTCTTCACGAGGATCTCCGCCTGGCGGACGGCGACGAGCACCGGCAGGTCGGGCCCGCCGAGACACCGCTCGATGAGCTGCATCGCCCGGGCGGGCACGATCGGCTGCGCGGTGCCCGCACCGGCCCCCTGGGCCTTGGCCGGCCCCTCCATCTTCGACAGCCGCCGCCCATCGGTCCCGACGGCGATCACGCCGTCCGCCGTGAGTTCGACGAGCACACCGCCGAGGGCGTAGCGGCTCGACTCATTGTCGGTGGCGAACACGGTGCGGCGGACGAGTTCCCGCACCAAGGGCGTGGTGAGTTCGAATCCGGCCTCCGCCGGAAAGGTGGCCACCGACGGAAACTCAAGCGCATCCTCGGCGGGCAGCCGGACCTCGCTGCGCGGCGCCTTGACCACGCTCGCCGTGCCATCGGCGTGGATCTCGAACACGGTGCCGGGAGGACTCTCGCGAACGATCGCTGCCAGGCGGCCGCTCGGCAGGAGGACGGCGCCGGGGGCGAGCACCTCGACACCGTCGAGATCGATGCGAATCCCCACCTCCAGATCGGTCGCCGAGAGGACCGTGCCCTCGCGGGTGGCCTCGAGTTTCACGTTCGTAAGGACGGGCTTGGGCGACCGCGCGGGAACGACGGCTGCGGCACTTTGCAGGGCCGCGAGAAGCGGTTCCCGCGGGCAGCGGACTTTCATGAAGGCAGGTGTCCTGACGGTGCGAAAGAGACCCGGGGCAAGGCTCCGGTCGGGCCATCCAGGGAGCCCGCGAGACCCTTTACTGTACCCGAAGAACCGGCCGCGAAAATGCCCCTTCCATGCGGAAAAAACACGGGTTTTCCGGGGTCGCCGTAGCCCGCCTCTCGGGCCCTGTTGCTTGATAATTTTTTTTCATGAAACAGTTGGCAGGGACCCCGCAGCACAGCATCCTATCAGACTAATAAGCAGACCATTCTGAACGCCGTTCCCGTCACTGGTCAGCCGACCAAAACAACCCTATTTCAGCCGCGCCACCGCCTGGCAGCGGTGGCACAAACGATGGATGCGGGCGCACGAAACGCGTCGGTTTGATGTCGATATCCTGTCGGTCGTGGCGACGAGCGGTCCTCAGGCAAGGCTCTGCGACGCCGTCGATCCGGGTCGTCGTGCGGGCGGTTGATGGGCTGTCCGTTGGCCGGGAGCGTGCGGTCCAGGGTCGACCGTTTCGTCGCCGGGGCGGCTCGTTCTAGGTCGATCGTGAATCGACATCGAATCGACGCAGGCGGGCGAGAACGGGAGCGAGCCGACGGAACGCCTCGTCCACGTCGGCGTGCGTCGTCGTCCGGCCGAGGCTGAACCGCACCGTGCCGGCCACCAGGTCGGCAGGCAGCCCCAGCGCCGCGATCGCCGGCGACGGTTCGCTCGAACCGCTCGCACAGGCGGTGCCGGTCGCGCAGGCGACGCCCGCCAGGTCGGCCGCCATCACGAAGGCCTGGCGATCGCCGCCTTTGATCGCGAGGGCGACGAGGTGAGGGCTGCCGCCCGCCGGCAGGACGGCCTCGACAAGGAGGCCGTGGGAGGCTGCCGCGGCCATGAACCCGCTTGCAAAACGCCCGCGGAGGGCGGCCAGCCGGGCGGCTGTCGCGTGCCGCTCGGCCACGGCCAGTTCCAGCGCGCGGGCGAAGCCTGCGGCCAGGGTCACCGCCTCCGTGCCACCCCGCAGGCCGGCCTCTTGGGGACCGGGCAAGTACGGCTCGAGGCCGACGTCGCCGCGGACGACGAGCGCCCCGATGCCCCGTGGGCCCTCGAACTTGTGCGGCGCGAGTGCCAGCGCAGTGACGCCCAGGCCGGCGAACGACACCGGCTCGCACACGATCGCCTGGGTGGCATCGACGTGCACGAGCCCGTCGGAATGGGCGGCGACGAGGCGGCCGACGTCCTCGACCGCGCCCGATTGGCCGCAGACGAGCGTCGTGGCGATCAGCGTGCGGCCTTGCGGTTCAGGCGGCAACTGCCAGCCGGGAGCGACGCAGCCGGCGGCGGCCAGGGGCATCTCCACGATCCGCCACCCGCGGCCGGCGAGTTCCGCGCGGGCGCCGCGGATGCTCGCGTGGTCGCGGGCCGACGAGGCGAACGTGCCCGCCTCCCGGCCGGCCAGGCCGAGGATGGCGAGCCGGTTGGCCTCGGTGGCGCCACTGGTAAACACGAGCCGATCACGGCCCGGGCCGCCGGCCTTCGCCCCGAGCAGGCCGAGGATCGTCTCGCGGCAGTCTTCGAGGAGCCGCTTCGCCCGCCGCCCGGCGGCATGCGGGCTCGACGGGTTGGCCCAGGCATCGGCCTCGGCGCGGGCCATCGCCTCGGCCACCTCGGCCCGTACCGGCGTCGTCGCGGCGTGGTCGAGGTAGACGGCGGCGGGAGGCGGCTCGGCCACGGTGCGGTCGCCGTCGCCTCAGCGGACCCCGAGCAACTCGACGAGGAAGTGGAGCGTGGCGTCGGCCGGGATCACCGGCGGCGCGCCGCGCTTGCCGTAGCCCAGCGTGCTGGGAATCTCCAGCTCGATCATGCCGCCTTCGCCCACCAGTTGCATCCCCTCGGTCCAGCCGGGGATGACGCCGTTGAGCGGGAACTCGATCGCCTCGCGGCGGTCGTACGAACTGTCGAACTTCGTGCCGTTGTCGAGCCAGCCGTGATAGTGGACCTTCACCGAGTCGGTCGCCTTGGGCTGCTTGCCCGTGCCCTTGCGGAGGACGCGGTACTTCAGCCCGGAGGCCGTCTGCGTGAATGCCTTGGGGGCGTCGGCGTCGATTTTGCCGGCGCCGGCGGGAAGCTTCGGGTGGGGCACTTCGGCGGCGGCTTGGTCGGCGGGCACGGCGGTCTCCTGGAGGCAGAGGGTGAGGGCGAAGAGAGCGAGCGAGGCGATGGCGAACGTCCGCATGGCGAGGGTCTCGCGGGGTGATGAGGACCGGCCGAGACTATAGCAGCCCGGCGGGCCGAACGGTTCAGCCGGCGGCGAACGCGCGGGCGAGGCGTGTCAGGGCCTCTTGGAGCCGCGGCGTGGGGCAGGCGGTGTTCACGCGGACGAACCCGGGGCCGCCGAACTCGCGGCCGTCGGAGGTGCCGAGGCCGGCCGCCTCGCAGGTGGCCTGGGGGTCGGAAACGCCCGTTCCGCGACAGTCGATCCAGGCGAGATACGTGGCCTGCGCGGGCACCGCGGCCAGGCCCGGGATGGTCGCGACCGCCTGCTGCACGAGATCGCGGTGTCGCCGCAGGACCGCGATCAGTTCGCGCCGCCACGGGTCGCCGTGCCGCCAGGCCGCCTCGGCCGCGGCGTAGCCCAGCGGGTTGACCATCGGCACGAGGCCACCGCCCGCCGCCCGCCAGCGTTTTCTGAGCGTGGCATCCGGCACGATGGCCGCCGCGCAGGCGAGGCCCGCGAGGTTCCAGGTCTTCGACGGAGCCGTGAGCGTGATCGCGGCGCGGGCCGCGGGGTGGTCGAGGCTCGCGAACGGCACGTGCCGCACGCCCGCCTCCTCGTCGAGGATGAGGTCCGCCCAGATCTCGTCGCTGACGACCGCCAGCCCGTGCCGGGCGGCGAACTCGGCGAGTCGTTCGAGATCGGCCCGGGTCCAGACGGTGCCAGTGGGGTTATGCGGATGGCAGAGCCAGAACACCTTGCTCCGCGGCGTCACCGCGGCCGCGAGGGCATCCCAGTCGATCGCCCAGGCCGTGGCATCCTGCACGAGCGGCACGCGGGCGACCTGCCGGCCGGCGAGGCCCGGCAGCGAGAGGAACGGCGGGTAGACGGGCGTGAACGTGAGGATCTCGTCGTCGGCAGCGGCGAGCAGCCGGGCCGTGATCGCCAGGCCCGTGACGACGCCGGGCGTGCCGACGACGTGCCGCTCGTCGATCGACCAGCCGTGGCGGGCCAGTTGGTGCGCGGCGAGCGCCGGGGCGAAGCCCGGCGGGTCGTGGGTGTAGCCGAAGACACCGTGGTCCACGCGGCCGCGGAGCGCCGCCAGGATCACGTCCGCCGCGGGAAAATCCATGTCGGCCACCCACACGGGTAGCACGTCGCGGCCGGCCCAGCGGTCCCATTTCTCGGAACCGGTGCCGCGGCGGTCGGGGCAGGCGGAAAACGCGGGATCGGGCGGTGGTTCAGGCACCTTGTTTCTCGTTCACGGGCCTGGCGTGACCCAGTTCAGATCGTAGCACTGCCTTCCCGAGTGGGCTATGTCGCCCGGATCACGTCCCGCGAGCAGAACCCGGAATTCTTCGAGTCGCAGAAGGGCGGCACCGCAGAGGGATGTGGGAGCCGTATGCGATCGCGCGCCGGCGTCATGGGCCCAGGAGCGCTGCGGGTACGACGGCGATCCCGTCGGCACGCCGGTAGGCCTCTTGCCCCGTCGTGACGACGACGGCATCGAGGAGATCGTCCCCGATCGTGTCTTGCAGCCACCGTAGGTGGCGCACATCCCGGTCGTCGATGGCCTGGGCGAGCTTGATCTCGATCGCCACGACACGATGGTCGTCGCGGACCACGATGAGGTCGATTTCCCGCTCACCCCGTTCCGTGCGCAGGTGCCGCGCGCGGGCCCCGACGGCCTCCGCGGCCGTCCGTACGCCGAGCGTGACGAGTGATTCGAACAGTCCGCCGAGCAGCGTTCCGTCGCGCGGCAGCGGGACGCCGCAACTCCGGCCTTCGAGCAGGGCGGCCAGGTCGGCCCCAAGAAGCCGGGCGGCGAGCGCTGGGTCGGCAAGGTGATGCTTCGGAGCTCCGGTCATCGACCGGAGATGGTTCCGGGTCGGCGTCCAGGCCTCGATCGGATCCAGGATCCAGATGCGTTCGAGCACGTCGCGATAGGTGAGCAC
>JBJTHX010000422.1:0-8899 GCA_046094745.1 Planctomycetia bacterium | reverse complement strand
GGCCTGGTGGCTCTCCTGGGCATGCGGGCGATCCTGCACCGGAGCGCGGCGGCGGCCGTGCTGGTCGCGGCCGGCGTCGCCGCCGCCGCGGTGTGGCTCGCGCCGCCGCTGGAGACGGTGGCCCGGGCCGCCTGGTGGGGTGTCGTCATGGCCGCCGCCTGGCGCGGGCTGGCCGCGGCCGGCGTGGTCCGCGGCACCGCGGCCGGATTGATCGTGCTCGCGGCGTGCGCTGGTCAGGTGCGGACCGCCGTCGGCCAGCCGGCCGCCGCCGCGGAGTCGCTCAAGGTGTTCCTCACCCCCGGGGACGACGGTGGCCTGGCCCTCGTTCCGGAACCGCTGTATCGCGCCCTGCTGCGGGAGACCGGCCCGGCCACGGCCTCGGTGCGGATCGTCCGCTGCCGCGTGCTCGTGGAGGAGGGCGCCGTGACGGCGGCGTGGCGGCTGCGGCTCGACCTCGACGCCGATGCCGGCGGCTCGATGACCCTCGACCAGGGGCCGGGCGGCGGCCGCTGGGAGCCTGTCGCGGCCGGCGAGTCCACGGTGCAGGTGCAGGACAACGGGCGGCAGCTGCGGATCGCGACGCCGACCTCGGGTAGCCGGCGGATCGAACTCCGCATCGTGCCCGCCATCGAGCGGGTGGGCTGCCTGGAGACGGCGGCGATTCGCCTGCCGCCCGCGGCATCGTCCCGGCTCGACATCGTCGACGCCACCGGGGCCGCCCTGCCGGGCGATGCGGCCGCGATTCAGTGCGACCGGGCGGCCGCCGGCGGGCCGTTCGTGCCGCTGGCGGAGGCCATGTCGGGCGAGGCCCGCTTCGACCTGTCCGGCGCGGAGCGGGTGCGGCTCGTGCGGCCGCTCGATCGGCGGCACCGCCTGGCCGCCGGTGGCCTGACGGCCACGAGCGAAAACGATCTGGTCTGGGATTTCGCCGGCTGCCGTGTGCGGGCCCGGTTCGACGTCGCGGGCGATGCGGTCGTGCGGACCGTGGTCGTGGCCGCGGACCCCGGCCTCGAACCGTTTGGCGGCGTGCCGCCGGGGCAGGTCGTGCATCCGCTCGGCGGCGGCCGCCATCTTCTCGAACGGACAGCCCCGGAGCCCGGGGCGGCGACCTTCGGCCTCGAGCTGCGGCTGCCGCTGAACGATCCAGTCGGCACGTTCCCGGTTCCCCGGGCGTGGCTCGAGGGCCTCGACGCCGACGCGCGGACGGTGCGGCTGGCCGCGGCCCCGGACTTCGTCGCGATGCTCGATCCGCTGCCTGGGCAGCCGGTTGAGGCCCGGGCTGAACCGGCGGGGGCCGCCGGCGACGTGCGCCGGTACGACGCAGGCCGGTCCGCCGTGGCGGCCGGTCCGCTCCGGCTGGCGGTGAGCCGCCGTCGCCAGGAGATCCGCGGCTCGCAGGCGCTGACCGTGAGCCTGGAAGACGAGTTCATCGGCCTGCGGCTGCGCGGGCGGATCGACGCCACCGCGCGGCCGCTGCTGGGGTTGCCGGTGGAGGTGCCGCCCGGCTGCGAGATCGAACGGGTGACGCTGCGGGAGGACGACGCCGACGTCGCCCTGCGGCCCCCGCTCGACGTGCAATGGTCGACCGCCGGAAATCGGATGACGATCGTCCTCCAGCAGCCGCGGGCGGGCCGCTACCGCCTGGAGGTGGAAGGCCGCCTGCGGCTGCGGCCCGCGGCCCGCGGACGGCTGCCGCTCGTGCGCGCCGAACTCGCCGGGGACACCCCGCTCGTGGTCTCGTGGAGTCGCCGCAGTCAGCCGCCGATCACGACGGTCGAGGTGCCGGCGGGTGCGCAGCCGCCGGAATACGCGCTGGAGCACGAGCCGCCCGTCGCCGTGGTGCCGGCCGACGTCGCGGAAGCAGCCCGGCCCGTCGCGGCCGCTCCGCGGGTCGAGGATCGCGTCGAGCAGGCGGTCGTGACGCTGACGATCGACGACCGAGGCCGTCTGCGGGGTGTCGCCCGCTTCGACATCGTGACCGGCCGGCAGTCGCTGCGGCTGCGGCTCCCGGCGCGGATGCGTCTCTTCGACGCGCTCATCGACGGCCGCCAGGCGAACGTGCAGCCCGAGACGGCGGACGCATGGGACGTGCAACTGCACGCGGCGGACTGGCCGCGGACGCTGATGCTCCTGTTCACCGGCGAACTGGATGCAGCCGGCGGCGCGGGCGCGGTGATCCGGCTCCTGCCGCCCACGATCGAAGGCCTGGCATGCGACGCGGTGCTGTGGCAGGTCGAGCCGCCGCCGGGCATGCGGCTGCGGGTCGCCGAGCCGGCGCTGCCGCTCGTCGGCGATGCCTGGGAGCGGGCCGTCGGCGCGGGCCGGGAGCGGGTCACGGCCGCCTTCACCCGGGTGCTGGCGTCGGGCCGCGCGTCCGACGATGAGCGGCTGCGGGAGTTCGCCGACCTGCGGACCGCCGGCCAGGCCGAGCCGCGGGAGGATGCCTGGCTGCGGGCGATGACGACGGCCGGCGTCTCGCCGGTGCGGGCGGCCGCCACGGGCGATGGCGGCCTCACGGTGCGGCTCGTGCGCCGCGAGGACCCGTCGGCGCCGCAGCGGACTGCGGCGACCGCCGTGCTGGCGGCCGTCGCCGTGTGGACGATCCTGGCATCGCGGCGCCGCGCCCGGATCTGGGAGCGGCTGTGCGGGAGTGCCGCAGCAGCCACGCCCTGGCTGCTGCTTGCCGCCGGTGTCGCCTGGGTGACGATGCTCACGCCGGTTCTGCCGGGTTGGCTGCTCGCGGCGACGGGCCTGGTGGCGGTCGCCCTCGACTGGAAGGCGCGGCGCGACGCCCGCGCGACCGCCACGTCCGCAGCGGGTCGCGGCGAGTTCCCCTCGACGCGTTCCCTGCCTCTCGGCTGACGATTTTCGTCGCTGTCGCTCTGGAAAGCCGGGCAGGGAGGGAAAGGAAAAAGCGGTCTGGCCCGGCCTCCGGGCCGCCGCTAACGTCCGCACCCTCTCGGGCCGACCGCAGGCCGCGGAGCGCCGTCCCATGCGGCCGCCGCGGCACGACGACGGAAAGGATTCCGTCGCGGCGCGGGCCCGGATCGCACGGAGGCGAGACAGCATGAATCGCGGACACGGAGTCGCCCTGCGCACGGGCCGGGCATGGACGGGTGGCCTGTGGGTGGTGGCGCTGATCGCGTGCGTGTGGCACGCCCTGCCGGCGTCGGCGGCGGGCTACCGGACCGCGAACTTTCTCGTCGACGCCCCCACCGAGGCCCTGGCCCGCAAGATCGGCGACGCCTCGGAGCACTACCGCCATACGCTGGCGATCGAGTGGCTCGGTAAGCCGCTGCCCCGCTGGAGCCGGCCCTGCCCGATCAAGGCCCAGGTGGCCCCGCACCTCGGGGCGGGCGGTGCGACCAGCTTCGTCTTCGACAAGGGCGAGGTCTTCAACTGGACGATGACGATCCAGGGAAGCGAGGAGCGGATCATCGACTCGGTGCTGCCGCACGAGATCACGCACACGATCTTCGCCAGCCACTTCCGCCGCCCGTTGCCCCGCTGGGCGGACGAGGGGGGCTGCACGACGGTCGAGCACCCGGTGGAGCGTGCCCGCCAGCACCGTATGCTCGTCGAGTTCCTCACCACCGGGCGGGGCATCGCCTTCCCCGACATGTTCGCGATGCGGGAATATCCCGCCGACGTGCTGCCGCTCTATTCGCAGGGCTACTCGCTGGCCCGCTACCTCATCGAGCGGGGCGGCCGGCACAAATACGTGAACTTCGTCGCCGACGGCCTGGCCGGCGACAACTGGTCGGCGGCCCTCGACAAGCACTACGGCGTGAAGGGCGTCGCCCAGATGCAGGCCGTGTGGCTCGCGTGGGTGAAGCAGGGCTGCCCCGCGCCGCCGGCCGCGCTGGCCGCCGCCGCGACGACGGCCCCCGCCGACTGGGCGCCGACGGCCCGTGGCCAGAGCCCGGATCCGCAGGCGGCCGCCACGGTGCCCGCCGGCCCCGTCGCCTCGACGGTGGGCCGCACGTCGATCTACGCCCAGGCCCGCCGCACGGCCGACGCCGGTGCCGGGCCGCGGTGAGCGTTCTTGTGCAGCCAGGCGGTGGCGAGCCAGGGCTTCTCGCGGGGTGCCCGCCGTTGACCCGGCGGTGACGGTCGGCCGACCACGACAGCCGGCCGCTTGGCGAGCCGCGCGGGCGGCGGCTAGAACACATGGTCGGTTTGCTCGTCAACCGGCCCTGGAGTTGGTGCAGCCATGGCGTCTTTCGTTCGCGGATTCGGTCTGTCTGGGATGTGGTGCCTGGTGGCCGCCATGGCAGTCGCCGCCGGCCCGGCCGACGTGGCGCTGCGGTCGCCGCCGGCCGAGCGGATTCCCGTCGCCGAGATGCAGCCCGCGATCGAAGGGGCCGTGTCCGCCGGCGTGGCCAGCATCCTGGCACGGATCCTCGCCGAGGGCAACGACTCGGGGCTCGCCTACCCGCCGGCGATGACCCGCAAGGCGATCGGGACGAAGTCGGTGCCGGCGCGGCGGGTGACGTACACGGAGCCGGTCATCGAGTGGGAGTACGCCCAGGTCGAGCAGCTCGTGCCGGAGACGAGCGCCGGGCAGCCGACCGGCGGCTTCGTGAAGCGCAAGGTGAGCGTGCCCGTCAGGTCGAAGCAGGTGGGGACGCGGACCCGCGAACACCTCGTGCCCGACCCCAACGGCACCGAGACGATGGAGGTCAACGAGTACGGCCCCGGCGGCCCCGACATCTACGGGGCCAATGTCTTCGGCCTCAATGCCATGGCCCTGTTCACGCTCATCCGCGCCGGGCATCCGCACCACGAGGCGACGGAGCGGCTGGCCCAGAGCCTCGCCGACAAGATCGGCGCCTATGGCATCCCCGACACCACGTTCGACGTCGCCTGGCTGGCGGCGGCGTTCGCGGCGCTCGGCAAGGATTCCCTGCACGCGCCGTGGACCGAGAAGCTCGTCTCGAAGCTGATCGACGGCCAGATCCGCGAGAAGGGCGAGCCGCGCGGCCTGTGGGGGCCGGTGTGCATCCATTACCCCTACTTCGCCAAGCTGTTCGAGATGCAGGGGCAGCTGCAACACCAACTGGATGTGGAACTGCCCAAGCTGCTGGAGCGGACGCCGCCGCAGCAGCAGGAGCCGCTGATCAAGCAGGGCAAGGAGATGCGGAAGGTCTACTTCGAGTTCCTCAAGGCCTTCCGGGCCGCCTCGTCGCAGGGCACGCGGATGATGGCCATCACCCGGCAGTGGCAGGCCGACGAGCGGACGGTGCTGCCCGGGCTGCCGTACTACGTCTACAACCGCGTGGTGGCCGACATCGAGTCGACGGCCGTGGCCCTCTTCGCGCTGGCGGAGGCCGAGAAGGCGGGGATGCTGCCGGCCGAATCCGACCGCGTCGCGATCCGCGGCCGCAAGGTGCATCCACCGGAGAAGACGGAAGCCGCGCTCAAACTCGCCGGGGAAAAACTTGGCGACGCCATCGGGCAGGACGGCAGTTGCCGGGCCCTGACCTTCCAGGCCACGAACACGGGCTTCGACAAGTCGAAGCTGCCGATCCCCGGGCTGCCCTGGAAGGGCAAGTGGTCGCCATTGGTCGACCTGGAGACCGCGGTCACCTGCGCGAACGGCCTCGTCGCCATCGACATGCTCACGGCGGCCAGCGCGGAGGCCGCCAAGCCGGTCGCGGACAAGCGGGCGCCGACGCGGGACCGGGTGCTCGCCATCGCCCAACGCTGGTACGACGACTCCGCCGTCGGCAGCAAGGTGAAGTGGGTCGAGCCGTTCGACACGCTCGTCGTCACCCAGGCGGAACTCGCCAAGTCGGGCACGCTGAGCGTGCCTGAAGCCAAGCCCATGGCGGTCGCGGAACTGCCCTGGGGCGGCCGCAACGCACAGTATGCCGTGCTGCCGGGCTTCGGCCGCGGGTTCGCCGACGTCCCCGCGAAGGACCTCGTGGAGCAGCCGCTGTATCGGAAGGTGGCCTATCGGCTGCTCGGCCTGCAGGATGCGAACGGCCAGTGGACGGCAAAGCCGGGGCACGTCTCCAGCGCGTCAGCGGCCCTGATGATGTCGCTCTACGCCGAAGCCCTGCATCAGTCGTACCAGGCGATCGCCCCGAAGGAACCAAAGCGCGCGAACTCCTTCTACGAACTCATGTACTCGAACTTCGGATCCGGCGACGATTCCCAGGGCTTCGCGACGCTGGCCAGCCTGCTCTTCCTGCTGCCGGCCATCGAGGGCCCGGCGAAGCTGGGCGGCGTGCCGATCCTGCCCGCGCCCGCGGCGCCGGCGGAGGATGCCGATCCTGCGACGCCGCCGCCGCCACCGCTGCCGCCGGCGACCGCGGCCGCCCGGGGTGCGGAGCGGCCTAACGCCGCCCGGGCCGCGGTGTACGACGCGATCCTCGCCGCGGCCGCGGTGCCCGCGCCTGCGGCTCCGGCGGCCGCCCCGGCGGCCGCGAAGCCGGACGCGGCGCCACCCGCGAAGCCGGCCGAGCCCGTCGAGGACGACGGCCTCGGCAAGGTCGAGGACCTGCTCAAGCCCACGCCGTGATCGTCACGGCTTCGCGCCCGTGACCAGCAGCGTGATGTGGTAGAAGACCGGGGCCGCGAAGCACATCGAGTCGATCCGGTCGAGCACGCCGCCATGGCCGACCACGAGCGTGCCGTAGTCCTTCACGCCGCGGTCCCGCTTGATGGCGCTCATCGTCATTCCGCCGGCGAAGCCCATCACGGCCACGATCAGGCCGGCGAGGGCCGCCTGCCAGGGCTGGAAGGGGGGCGCGGCCCACCACAGCACCGCCGCCAGGAGCGCCGTGCTCGTGGCGCTGCCCAGCAGCCCTTCCCAGGTCCGGTTGGAACTGACTGCCGGGGCCACCAGTCGCTGGCCGAGCATCCGGCTCCAGACGTACTGCATGCAGTCGGCGAACTGCACGAGCAGGATGAGGAAGAACAGCAGCCGGAAGTTGGCGCTCGAGCCGGTGGCGGCCGCCGACTCGGGGATCGGCACCTGGAGCAGCGCCGGTGCGAACGACAGGCAGTAGACGCAGACCACGAGCCCCGCCTGGATCTTGGCCGTCCGCTCCAGGAACCGCTTGTAGTCGCCCGCCACCGCCACGCGGGTGAGCACGAACAGCGTGGCGTAGACCGGGAGGAAGACGCTGAAGATGTCGTAGCGGTTGAGGCCCACGAGCACGTAGTGCAGCGGCGTGAAGGCGAAGAACACCCAGAACAGGGCCCGGTGGTCCCCCTTGCGGGTCGGCGTCAGCGTGATGAACTCCCGCAACGCCCAGAACGACACCAGGCCGAAGAGCACGACCGTGGCGGTCGTGCCGAGCCAGAAGGCGGCGGCGAGCACCGTGCACAGGATCCACCAGCCGCGGAGCCGGGCGTTGAACGTGCGGATGGCGGCCGGGTCGAGGCCGCGGTCGGGATGCCGCTTGAGGAACTGGCCCACGCCGGTGGCGGCCGAGAGCAGCGCGAGCACCCCGGCGATCAGGGCGATGGTGCGGGGATCGTTCATGCCGCCGCTACTCCTTCAACGCGAGCACGGCGCGGCGGGCCCGGGCGAGGAAGTCGAACTTCGTCTCGCCCTGCTCGAGCCACAGCGGCGGCCCGAAACTGATGCAGGAGAGCAGCGGCACCGGCAGGAACTCGCCGCGGGGCAGGACGCGGTTGAGGTTGTCGATGTGCACCGGGATGAGTTCGATCTCCGGCCGCTTCTTGGCAAGGTAGAACAGGCCGCTCTTGAACTCCCCGACCTCCCCCGTGACGCTCCGCCCCCCCTCGGGAAACACGATCAACGAATGCGAGGAACCGGCCTCGCGGAGCATCATGTCGACGGGGCTCGGGTGCACCTTGATGTCGGTGCGTTCGATTAGGATGGCGTCGAAGACTTCCTCGGCGAGCCAGCGGCGGACCATGCCGCGGGACCAGTAGTCCTTGGCCGCCACGGGGCGGGTGACCTCGCGAACCGCCTGCGGCAGCGACGACCAGATGACCAGGGCGTCGAGGTGGCTGGTGTGGTTGGCGAAGTAGACCCGCTGGCAGGTGTCGGGCTGGCTGGCGATCCAGCGGACGCTCGCCCCCGAGAGCAGTCGGGCCAGGGCCGCCAGCGACAGTCCCGCCGCGCGACACAGGGGCGAGCGGCCGGAGCCGCCGGTCCGCGTGGGCGGCGGCGCGGAGATGTCGGCGGGCGAGAGCATGGAGGAGAGTGTCGGCCGGATGCGGGGGGCGGTCAATCGGACGGCGCGTCCGGGACGAAGGGGTTGTGCCGCCGCTCCGCGCCCACGGTGGTCGGGTCGCCGTGGCCGGGGAGGATCACGGTGTCGTCCGGCAGCGTGTAGAGATGGCGGCGGATGCCGGCCGCCAGGGCGGCGAAGTCGCCGTCGGGGAAGTCGGTGCGGCCGATGCTGCCCTGGAAGAGGACGTCCCCGCCGACGACGACCGCGGGGCGGCAGTCATCGACCCGCAGGACGACGTGCCCGCGGGAGTGGCCCGGGATCTCGTGGGTCACGAACCGCAGGCCGGCGTAGGTGAAGGCCTCGCCGTCGTCGAGCAGCCTGTCGGCCGGCGGGCTCGTCAGTGCGAGGCCGAAGGCGGCCGACAGGTTGCCGACGGGGTCGGTGAGTTTCGCGGCGTCGTGGCGGCCGATCACGATCGGCAGGGCGGGCCAGCGATCCCGCTGGGTCGGGATGCCGGCGATGTGATCCGAGTGGCCGTGGGTCACGAGGATCGCCTCGGGCACGAGCCCGGCGGCCTCGATCCAGTCGACGATCGCGCCAGGCTCGAAGCCGGGATCCACGACCACGCAGCCGTGGGCGCCGTCGCGGGCGAGCACGTAGCTGTTCTGGCCGAAGGGCTGCGATTCGATCCGCGCGAGGCGGATGCCGACGGGGGCGGGGAGGAGGTCGGTGGTGGCCATGAG
>JBJTHX010000421.1:0-2605 GCA_046094745.1 Planctomycetia bacterium | reverse complement strand
GCGTCGGAGATGCCCAGGCTGTCGACCATTCCCAGCCGGGCGAAGCCGACGTTCGCGCGGTCGATGATGTTGAACATGAAAAGCAGGGCGAGAAACGGCACGAGCCGCAGGATCGCCTTCCGCGTCGTCCGCCGGCCGAGGCGGTCTTCTTTCCGGGCATCATCTACTACCTGACGGCCTGGTTTCCGGCCGCCGTGCGGGCCCGCGTCGTCGCCTGGTTCATGCTGGCGATTCCTTGCGCCACGATTCTCGGCAACCTCGCCTCCGGGTTGATCCTGGACTCGATGGAGGGCGTGGCAGGCCTCGCCGGCTGGCAGTGGCTGTTCGTCGTCGAGGGGATTCCCTCGGTGCTGCTCGGATTCTCCGTGCTGTTTTTCCTGCCGGACGGCCCGCAGGACGCGTCCTGGCTCTCCACCGAGGAGCGGGCGTGGCTCGAGGCCGACCGCGCCCGCGAGGACGGCCGGCGGCTCGAGGCGGGCGGCAGCGAGAAGTTCTCGTCGCTCGCCGACGGGCGGGTGTGGATCCTGATCGGCCTGTATGTCGCGGTCGCGATCGGCACCAATGCCACGGGCGCCTATCTTCCGAAGCTCATCCGGGACTCCTTTCAGCCGCAGCTCACGGGCCCCGGCGGCGGGACGGCCGGCATCTTCTGGAAGGTGGGGCTGCTCTCCGCCCTGCCGCAGATCGCGGCGGTGATCGCGATGCTCGCGGCCAGCCGGATTTCCGACTCGGGCGGCCGCAGGGCGCCCGTCGTGCTGGCGGCGCTCGCCATGGCGGCGGTCGGCTGGCTCGTCGCCTGGCTGCCGGTGGGCCCGTGGGGCCGGCTCATCGGCCTCTCGCTGGCGCAGGCCGGAATGATGGCCGTGCTGCCGGTCTTCTGGACGCTGCCGTCGCTCTTCCTGGGCGGCCTCGCCGCGGCCGCCGGAATCGCGTTGATACACTCCGTCGCCAACAGCGGCGCGATCTTCGCGCCGAAGATCGTCGGCAGCTTCGGCGTCGGTCCGCTGGTGGGCGTGATGGTTTGGGGGATGCTCATGGCCCTCATCGCCTGGTGGCACATCGAGCGCCGGGTGGCCGCCGCGGTCGCCGCCCGCCCCTGATGGATCTTCTGTCCGGTCCACATCCATCGCCCGCAAGACCATGCACCTGACGCCTCCACCCCTGTTCGACCTGTCCGAGAAGATCGCCGTCGTCTCCGGTGCCGCCAGCGGCATGGGGAAGGCGGCGGCACTCGCGCTCGCCGCCCATGGCGCGACGGTGGTCATGCTCGACCGCAACCCAGACGGCCTTGCGGCCACCGCCCGCGAGATGGCGGGGGAGGGCGGCCGGGGCGTGCCGCGGACGCACGATGTCTCCGACGTCGATGCCGCGGCGTCGCTCTTCGACTGGATCGACGCCGAGTTTGGCCGGGTCGACTTCCTCGCGAACGTCGCCGGTGACGGAATCCTGGCCGATCCGCTGGCGATCACGCCCGAGCAGATCCGCCAGGTGCTCGAGAATCTCGTCGTCGGCCGATTCGCCCACTGCCGCGAGGCGGCCCTGCGGATGTTCCGCCAGGGGGGCGGCTCGATCGTGAACATCGGCAGCATCGGCGGCATGACGTCGCTCGGCCGCGGCCACATCGCCTATGCGATGGCGATGGCGGCCGTGGCCCAGATGACCCGTTAACTCTCCACCGAGTGGGCCGCGCGGGTTGCCCGAGAGCCACATCTTTTCGATCGCTGGATCGCCGGCGATCCGCTGCTCCATGCCGGGGTTCATCACCTGCGCCGGCAGGATCGCGTTGACGCGCACGCCCCGCGCGGCCGGCTCGGTCGGCCCGAGGACATCCAGGGGCTCATCGTGCTGCTGGCTTCCGACGCCTCGTCGTGGATCACGGGCGCGCTGATCCCGATGGACGGCGGCAATCTGGCGATGAACGCGGGCGGCACGATCGGCCCCCGGGCCACAGGAGACGACTCATGAACCGCGACAGCGAACGATCCGCCACCATGCCGAAGCCACGTCGATCACGGGAGCCCGGCGACGCTCCTGCCGGCCCCGACCGCGAAGCCCTGCTCGGGCTCTTCCGGTCGATGCTCACGATCCGGCTCACCGAAGAGGAGCTCGCCCGCTGCCACCAGCGGGGCCTCATCCACGGCGCCTGCCACACCTACGTGGGCCAGGAGGCGGTCGCTGCCGGCGTCTGCGCCCACCTCGCGCCCACCGACGTCGTCTTCAGCACCCACCGCGGCCACGGCCACGCGCTCGCCAAGGGGCTTCCACCCGGACAACTCATTGCCGAGCTCTTTGGCCGGCTCGGCGGCTGCTCCCGGGGCCGGGGCGGCAGCATGCACCTGTTCGCACCGGAGATCGGCCTCCTCGGCACGAGCGGGATCGTCGGCCCGTGCATCCTCCAGGCGACCGGCGGCGGCTACGCCTTCAAGCTCGCCGGAAGCGGCGGCGTGGCCGTGGCCTTCTTCGGCGACGGCGCCGTCAACAACGGTGCCTTCCACGAGGGGCTCAACATGGCGGCCATCTGGAAGCTGCCCGTGCTGTTCATCTGCGAGAACAACGGCTTCGCGACGGAGGTGCCCTTCGGCGAGGCCAGCGGCATCCCCGACGT
>JBJTHX010000420.1:0-3345 GCA_046094745.1 Planctomycetia bacterium | reverse complement strand
GACGATCGACGAGGTGGAGCACCGCCACGTGATGGCGACGCTCGCGGCCGTCGGGGGCAACAAGACGAAGGCGGCGGCGGCGGGCCAAGGCCGTGTCGTGCGAGGACTGGCTGGCGGAGGCCCGGGCCGCCCGGCGCCGGTCGCGAGAGGCCGGCGACGCCAAGCCCCCCGAGCCCGGACCGGAGGGGGCCGAGTACTGGAAGCGGTACTTCGATCTCTGAACCCCCGGGATACGTCGCCGATCCGCCGCTCGACGAGCCCCCCGGCGGCGGACGTCAGGCCTTGGCCCACCGGGCGAGCTTGCGGTCGAGCGTCGACCGCTCGATGCCGAGCATCGCCGCCGCCTTCGTCTTGTTGCCCCCGACGGCCGCGAGCGTCGCCATCACGTGGCGGTGCTCCACCTCGTCGATCGTCGCGGGCACGAACGCGGCGCCGCGGCCGGCCGGCTGGCGTCCCGTCTCACCCGGGGCGGCGAGGTGGCTCAGCGCCATGTCGTGCACGCCGATCCAGTCGTCCTGGGCGAGCACCACGGCCCGCTCGACGCAGTTCCGCAGTTCGCGGATGTTGCCCGGCCAGTGGTAGGCCCGCATGGCCTCGATCGCCTCCGGCGCGAATCCCTTGATCCGCCGGCCCGTCTCGGCGGCGAACCGCTGCAGGAAGTGCTGCGCGATAGCCTCCACGTCCTCGGGCCGACGCCGCAGCGGCGGCACGAGGATCTCCACGACCTTGAGCCGGAAGTAGAGGTCGCGACGGAACTCACCGGCGGCCACCGCCTCCTCGAGGTCACGGTTGGTCGCCGCGACGACGCGGACGTCCACCTGCACCCGGACGCTGCCGCCGACACGTTCGAACGGATGGCCCTCGAGCACGCGCAGGAACTTGGCCTGGATGTTCGGGCTCATCTCGCCGATCTCGTCGAGCATCAGCGTGCCTTTGTGGGCCGCCTCGAACTTGCCGATCTTCCGCTCCGTGGCCCCCGTGAACGCCCCCTTTTCATGGCCGAACAGCTCGCTCTCGAGGAGCGTCTCCGAGAGGGCGGCACAGTTCAGGCAGATGAACGGGCCGCCCCGACGGTCACTCGCGTCGTGAATCTCGCGGGCCACGAGCTCCTTGCCCACGCCGCTCTCGCCGCGGATCAGCACGGTGGCCTTGGTGGCCGCCACCCGCTGGAGCTGGCCCACGATCGCCTGCAGCGCCGGGCTCGCGACCACCATCGGCGTGTCCTCGCCGAGCCGGCGGCGGAGCCGCTCGTTCTCGTTGGCCGTTGTCGCCAGCTTGGAGGAGAGCGCCTCGCGGGCGGTGTAGTTGTCGAGCGCCACGCCGAGCGCGTCGCAGACCGACATCACGAACTCCAGATCCTCAGGCGTGCACTCGCGGTCGGGCGCGAGCACCTCGAGATGCAGCACGCCGGCGACCGCGCCGTGGACGCGAATCGGGGCGGAAATGGTGCCCGTCGGGTCGTCGGCCGAGCGGGTCGCGTCCGGGCTCGCCGACGCCAGGATCGCCTCGTCGGCCGCGATCACGGCGGCGGCGACTCCGGCGGGCGTGCCGCCCAGCGGCCAGGGTTCGGGCACCGAGGCCATGGCCACGAGCGACTCGGCGGCGATCGCCGGCGGCCCACCCGCCACCGGGATGTCGCCGATCCTGGCCGGCAGCAGCACGATGCCCCGTGCGGCGTGCACGCCGGTGAGTGCGGCATCGAGCGCCAACTTCGCCATGGCCTTGAGGTCCTCGGCCCGGCCGAGCGCGAAGGCCAGCCGGCAGAGTTCCGCCGCGGCACGCCCGACCCGTGGCACCTTCTCGGCCGCCTCACGCAGGTTCTCGAGCAGTCGGCTGCGGGCCCGCCGATGGCGGATCGAGGATTGCCAGGCCTGCATGTCCGCGGAGAGGGCGGCGCTCGTGCCGGCGAGCGTCATGTTCGGGTCGGTCGGTGGCTCGCCCTCGCAAAACGTCAGCTCTGTCAGGCCGATGGCGATCACGTCGCCCGCCGTCAGCGGCCGCTCGGAATCGATCAGCGCCCCTTCGACGAGCGTGCCGTTGCGGCTGCCGAGGTCGCGGATCGCCCAACCGGAGTCCCGCGGCAGGATCTCGGCATGCAGCCGGCTCGCCCGCTCGTCGTTGACGACGATGACGTTGCCCGGAGCCCTGCCGAGCGACACGGTCTTTCCCTGCTCCAGCCGCGTCACGCTGCGGCCGGCGACCGGATCCCGGACGATCAGATAGGCGGAGATGGCTGGCACCGCGGCGGCGTTCCCGGGTCGACGAGCCGGACGGGACGATGTGCCGGCCGACCATGTGCCATGATGATGCGCGAGTCGGACGGCTTTGGCGAGGGGCATTCGCCGGCGGCAAGCGACGATTTCCGCCGCGAATCGGGTTTGCCCGATTTTTGCGGTGAACTTAGACTCCTGAAGTCGGTCGGCCCCGCCCCCTTCACCACCCGGAGAGCCCCGCCATGATGTCCTTCCGCCCGGTCGCGGGCATCCGCATCGCAGGCTGGATCGCGGTCGCACTGGCCGCCTGGGGCGGTTCCGCGCAGGCCCAATTCGGCGGCGGCGGTGGCAACTTCGGCTTCCAGGCCGTCGGCGGCATCTCCATCGATGCCGACGGGATCATCCGCTCCATGGAGGCGGGTGCCGTCGAGGCCCTCGCCAAGGAGCGCAAGGCCGCGCTCGCCGATGCCATGCTGCCGGCGAAGCCCGGCGACCTGCGCAAGGTGTCGCTAGCCCGCGTGGTCGCCGCCGTGGCCGACCGAGCCGCGAAGAAAGAGGCCCTGCCCGTCGACCTGCTCCTGCTCGGCGGCCTGGAGCGGGTGACGCACGTGTTCGTCGATCCGGAGGGACACGACATCGTGCTTGCCGGCCCGGCCGACAGGCCGATCGTCGACGCCGCCGGCAACTTCGTCGCCGCCGGCAGCGGCCGCCCGCTCCTGTTGCTCGAAGACCTGATCGTGGCGTTGCGGTCGATCGAACAGGCCCGGGCCGGCGGCATCCAGTGCTCGATCGACCCCGCACCCGAGGGCATCGCCCGCCTGCAGAAATTCCTCGCCGGCCAGAAGACGATCGGCCCGGCGCCCGACGCCGTGTTCCGCGGGATGGAGGAGGCCCTCGGTCCGCAACGGGTGCGGGTCGGAGGCGTGCCCGCCGACAGCCGTTTCGCCCGCGTGCTCGTCGCGGCCGACTACCACCTGAAGCGGATCGGCATGGGACTCGAACCGTCCGGCGTGAAGGAACTTCCGAGCTATCTCGCGCTCGTGCCCGCCGGCGGCAAGGCCACCGCCCTGCCGCGGTTCTGGCTCGAGGCGGCCTACGACCCCATCGGCCGCGACGCCGATGAACTCGCCTG